>DATCGY010000166.1:0-11034 GCA_036508635.1 Candidatus Anoxymicrobiaceae bacterium | reverse complement strand
GGTGGTGGGCCGTATAGGGATCGAACCTATGACACCCGGATTAAAAGTCCGGTGCTCTACCAACTGAGCTAACGGCCCTTTGGCTTTGCGGCTCGGCGCGGCGTTGGGAGCCGTGCGAGGGCTAACGTTTACTGTGGGAGTCTAGCATCGGTTGCGGGGGCGTTCAAGGCATCAGGGGCTTCGTGTTACTATTGGTTCGAATCCGCCCAAAGGAGTTATATTGCAGGATTCGGGCGTAAGCTCAAACGGAATAGGGGACAGGCTCGGGGCGCTCCGCCAGACACTGGTCGGAGCGTTCGGCGTGATGATAGTCGCGACGACGCTTGCGGGCGTGCTCAATTACGTCTTCAGCATCATCATGACGAGGATGCTGGGGGAGGCCGGGGCGTTTGCCAGTTTCAACTCGCTCAACTCTATCTTCCTCATCGTATCCATGGGCGCCGTATCGTTCCAGACGGTCATCACGAAGTACGTCGCGGAGTACGAGATCACCGAGGAGCCTCATAAGACCAAGGCGCTCGTCGAGGCTTTTTCGCGCTGGTTGGTGATTCTCGCGGTCGCGGTACTCGCCGTGAGCATCGCCGTCGCGTGGCCGCTCGGACGCCTCCTCAAGCTCGATTCACCGGTCTTCGTGATAATCATGGGCACGTCCCTGGCGGTGACGCTCTACCTGACCCTGCCTTACGGGCTCCTGCAGGGACAGCAGCGGTTCATCGGCCTGGGAACGGCGAGCATAGCCAGCGCCGTGCTGCGAATAGTCGCGGGTGTAGTACTGGTCGAGCTTGGCCTTGGGGTTTACGGCGCTCTGGGCGCGGCGACCGTGGCTGGTGTCATCGTGGCGACCGCGATCATCTACTACTATCGCGACTTCCTGCGCGGAAAAGCGGAGAAGATAGAGGATTTCCATCCGGCCAAGGCGCTGTGGACGCTGATTCCGGTCGCTGTCGGCGTGTTCCTGGTCATCTTTATGACCCAGATCGACGTCGTGCTCGTCAAGGCGCTGAAGACCGGGGCCCAGGCGGACCTCTACTCATACGCGGCGCTGGCGGGAAAGGCAGTGCTGTTTTTCCCGGCGGGGATAACGCTCGTCATGTTCCCTCGCGTCAGCCAGCTGAGGGCCACTGGCAGATCGACCAGGCGCGTGCTCTGGCTGAGCATGGCCGCGTGCCTGTTGCTCGAGGGAGCGGTCGTCGGTTTCTACTGGCTCTTTCCGGATTTCACCGCCAGCTTCTTCGCGGGGAAGCACGGTAAGCAGATAGCTCAAGCTCAATACAAGGGAATCTTCGGCCTGCAATTCGTTGTTCTGTTCGGGATCGTCATGGCCGTTTTTGCCCTGGTGAACGTGCTCGTCTACTATCACCTGGCGCTCGACCGGCGTGCGTTTATCGGCCTGCTGCTGGCAGGCGCCGTCGCCGAGATTGCCGGGATAGTCGCCTACCACAAGACGTTGCCGGACATCCTGCTTGTTATGCTTATAGTGGGAGTCGCACTGCTTGCGGCCAACCTGGCGCTCGCTCTCAAGGAGGCCCCGGCGGGACCCCAAACGAGTGACTACAGCAATCCTTCCGACGTGCCGATTAACTAGATGGCAGATCGGAATAAGGAGTGCTGCTGTAATTGGATGCCGAAAACCCGCTGTCGCAAGGTGAAACCACATTCATCAGCCCCGGCGTCGGGGGCCGCAGGCGAAACGATACTGTCGTGATGGGCGCCGTGCAGAGGCGCCTTGAATCCATGTACCCGTATATGAAAGGGCACTGGCAGAGGGTGTCTTTCGAGGCTTCGGCTATGGGTGAGGAGCTCGACCTGAGCCAGGAGCAGTTGGAGCAGCTCAGGGTCTGCGCTTATCTCATGGATATAGGGATGATAGACGAGTCGATCCACGCCCTCATTAAGGACAACAGCGAGACCGGCATCGACTACATGCAGAACGCGGACCTCCGACGCGCCGTGGAGCGCCACCCGGTCATCGGGGCGCGGAAGCTGGAGGAGCTCGGCTTCCCGAGGCCTATAGTATTGGCGGTGCGGCACCACCACGAATGGTACAACGGATGGGGTTATCCGGAAGGCCTGTCCGGGGTCGCGATCCCGCTGCTCGCGCGCATGCTCACGGTGGCTGACGCATTTGTCTCGATCGGGTCCGACCGGCCGTTCCGCCTGGGGTGCACTCCTCCTGAAGCGCTGGAAGAGATCATCGGTTACACGGGCGTGCAGTTCGACCCGTTCGTGGTTCCGGCTCTAGAGAAGATAGTCACGCAGAAAGCCCACGCTACGGAATCCCTCATCGACAAGACGCTCGACCTGGTGGTGGAGGACCTGGAAAGCCAGGGTTAGAGCAGCGCCCACCCCATCATAGACAGCACGATGGATCCATCCAACGATAAGCGCACAAGGCAAAATGGATTGAGCCGCGCGCGTCGAATTTATTCACAGGAATATCCGAGCCACTGATGCGGCCGATTATCGAGGAGGAGTCCATGGCAGAGGCGAAGGTCAAAGAGGTCCACGTACCCAGGTGGTGGTCATTTCTGCTCCGGGGGATCGCGGCGTTCATCTTCGGGATAATCATCCTGGCTTGGCCCGGCTCCACGACAAAGGTGCTGGTCTTCGTGTTCGGCCTTTTCGTGCTGGTCGCCGGCATCGCCGCGTTCGCGGCAACTTACGCGGAGGTCAAGCGCGAGGAGAGTTTCTTCGTATCGCTGTTGATCGGCATCGTCTGCGTGGTCATCGGCATAATGACGATGGCCCGTCCGGGCGCTGCCACAGTGACCGTTCTCTACCTGATAGCGGCCTGGGCTATCATCTACGGATTCATGATAATCGTGTCGGGGTTCGAGGCGCCGAAGGGCGACGCGAACGTCAAGTGGTTACTGGTCCTTACCGGGGTCCTGTCAATCATCCTGGGCATCATCCTGATAGCGCTGCCCGGACTGAGCGTGTTGAGCATAGTCCTGCTGGTAGGTATCTATGCGCTCATCCAGGGAGTCCTACTGGCTGTTGTGAGCTTGAGGACGAGGAAGCTGTATAAATCTCTCGGCATTGCCTGAAGGCCCCGCACCCCGAGGTGGAGGAGTGGGCTCGCCGGACGCCGGCTGACGCGTCCCGCCCGGCGGCTATGTGGAGACTACCTGCACGTGGACGTTCCGCGTGCGAGGCCCATCGAACTCGCAGAGGTATATTCCCTGCCACGTGCCGAGGGCAAGCCGGCCCCGATCGATCGGTATCACAGCCGCGTGCCCGACCATCGACGCTTTCACGTGCGCTGCGGAGTTGCCTTCTGCGTGGTGGTACGGGCCGGTCCAGGGAACCATGCGGTCCAGCGTGGACTCGATGTCCTCCCTGGCGGCGGGGTCGGCGTTCTCATTGATGGTCACGCCCGCGGTAGTATGCGGGACGAAAACCACGCATATACCGTCCTTGATGCCGGTCGCCCTTACAGCGGCCGACACCTCCGGGTTGATCTGCCTGAAATCGGTCCGGGCGGAGCTCCGCACTGTGAATGTCTCCATTTCCACCTCCACCGTGGTCGAAACTTGCGAGGCACATGTCCCAATCACGGTATACAATTCCAGAGGAATAGCCAAGAGAACAAGACGTCGGGAGAAAGCAACATGTTCGCAGCCCGTGAGATATCCACGGAGAACGGGTAGACGATGGCGACAGATAGAGTACACATCAGCGCTGACGAGGCGCTCGACGAGGCCGGGCGCCTGCTCGAGGAACATTACGGCTACGTCGAGTTCCTGCCGGGTCAAGAGAGCGCTCTGCGATCGGTCATTTCAGGCAGGAACCTGCTGGTCGTTATGCCGACCGGCAGCGGCAAATCCCTCATATACCAGCTCCCGTCACTCATAGGCGATGGGTTAACAGTTGTCGTGTCGCCCCTCATCTCTCTCATGAAAGACCAGGTGGACGAGCTCGAGCGCATAGGCGTCTCCGCTACCGCCGTCAACTCCAGCCTCGGCCGGGACGAACAGCGCGAGAGGTTGCTCAGGTGCGTCAGGGGCGAGTGCCGGCTCCTCTACATCGCTCCCGAGAGGTGCCGCGACGCCGCGTTCATGAAGATGCTGGGCGACACGCGGGTCGCTCGGCTGGCCGTCGACGAGGCGCACTGCATCTCCGAATGGGGGCACGATTTCCGCCCCGACTACAGGCGGCTCAGGCAGTTCCACGAGCAGGTCGGCCGGCCTCCGATAACCGCGCTTACCGCCACGGCCACACCGCGCGTGCAGGCCGACATCCTCGGCTCGCTCGGCCTCACTCCCGTTGACACCGACGTGCACGTGCACGGGTTCGACCGCCCAAACCTTCTGCTCAGCGTGGTCATGGCGTTCAACGATCAGAAGAAGATCGACTTCCTCTCCGGGTTCCTGAGAGGCCACGAGGGCTCCGGTATCATCTACGCAGGCACCCGTAAAAACACTGAAGAGGTCGTCAACGCATTGAGGTCCATTGAGCCGAGCATGGTCGCTTACCACGCCGGCATGGACCCTGACGCGCGTACCGAGGCGCAAGAGGCGTTCCAGAGCGGCAAGGCCCGTGTCGTCGCCGCGACGTCGGCTTTCGGCATGGGCATCGACAAGAGCGACGTCCGCTTTGTCATCCACTACAACTACCCCGGTTCGGTCGAGCAGTACTATCAGGAGATAGGCCGCGCCGGGCGCGACGGCCTCGAGTCGAGCTGCGTGCTGCTCTATTCGTCAGCGGATCAGGGTCTGCGCGAGTTCTTCATAAGTCTCAACTATCCGGGCATACGCCAGGTAAAGAGCGTATACGAGAGCATCTGGCAGACCGATGACAACCCCCTCCTCATGACATACAAAGAGATCGCCGGGCTCTGCACCGAGCAGGTGGGGGAGGGCCAGGTCGGCGCGTCGATACGCCTCCTCGAAGGCGCCGGTGTACTGCGGGCATACTCGGGCGAGCCGCGGGTCGCGGTCACTCTCTACAAGCCGTTCGCCAGGATCGGTCAGCTGGTCCACGGGCCCCTGCAACAATCGGTGCTCGAGGCGCTGGCAACGTCTTTCGACCTCAAGACTTCGGGCCGGTTCGAAACGGACCTCTGGCGCCTGGCATCGGACGCCGGCATTTCGCCCGAGCAGGTCAAGAGAGCCCTGACCTCACTGCGCGAAGCGGGGCTCGTCGGTTACGAGCCTCCATTCCGAGGGCGCGGAATCGAAAAGCTCGTAGACCCGGCCCCGGCGTTCGAAACGATCCAGATAGACTGGAGCAGGCAAGACTCGCTTCGCCGCATCGAAGAAGAAAAGCTCGCGGCCATCGAGGGCTTTATCAACCAGCAAGGTTGCAGGCGCGGATACATCCTGCGCTATTTCGGCGAAGAACAAGACTTCGAGTGTGGGGTATGCGACTCCTGCGGCAAAGCCAGGGCCACCGGCGCTTCCGGCGGCGTACTCGAGCGAGACAGGGCGACGGCGCTCGCCGTGCTGGCATGCGTTCGCTACCAGCAGTTTCCCATCGGAAAGATCCGCATCGCCGAGGTCGTGACAGGCTCGAGGAACAAACAGGTGGTCGAATGGAAGCTCGACCGTAATCCCGCCTACGGCCTTATCAAAGCCAGGCGAGACCACGTCATCGAGGTTATCGAGATGTTGATCGTCGAGGGCTATCTCGAGCAGGACGGCAAGTCCGGGTTCCCCGTCCTCCGTCTCACCGAATCCGGCAGGCAAAAAGCCATGGTTCTGACCCCGACCCAGTTAAAAGGCCTGGGGGTGAGTGGCCGTCAGAGTACCGCCGCGGAGGGTCCATCCGGCCAATCGCGGCAACCGCACACCGGCTCTCACGGACGACGCTCATCCACGGGCAGCACGGGTATCGCCGCATCGACAGAGGACATAAAGCTCCAGGTCCTCCGGTGCGTCAATTCTGTGCCGTTCCCCCTGGGAGCAGGAAAGACGGCGGCTGTCCTGACAGGTTCCGAAGCGGCCTGGATCGACGAATCACGGATAGCGCGACTGCCCGCGTACGGCAGCGTAAACGCCACCCAGGAGCGCGTGCGAGATATCATCGCCGAAATGCTCACGGACGGTTTTGTCGCAAGGGGAGGCAGCATCAACCGTCCAACGATAATCCTCACATCCAAAGGCCGCCAGTATCTCCACCACCACCCGTAGCGATCCGAAACCTCTGCATCTTCTTAGTCAGAGTAGCCGCCAATCGTATCCGTGCCCGCACCTCGATTATTCCAGTACATGGCGCGCTCAGCGCATCTTCGATACCCCTTATCCCGAGGAGGCCACGATGTTCATTATGGCCCCGGGACTTTACTATCACCAGGAAGAAATAGACTTAGATGACCCCGCATCACTGAGGCGGCTCGAGGCCCACCGCGACATGGCCATGCGCGTTCTAGGCTACAAGGGTAATGCCGGTAAACGCGGCGCACCAAAGCGTTCGGCCAGGGGGAAATAATCGAGTCTATCCGCGCGTCAGCGCCTCGCCCAACTCGCGCCCGAACTCCTCGGCACGGGCCACCTCGCTGTCGGGCAGCAAGCCTCTTTGCTTGCCGGGCGGCTCGTAGCCTTCTATTGCGGCCTTGAAAGGAGGTGCCAACGGGACGAGCCCCTTCGCCTCGAGCATCTCGTGGAGCACCTCGGATGCCTGCCTGTTGGGCTCCTCGACGTCCAGGGTGCCACCGGTACTGAATGTCGCGAAGGGCTTCCCCGCAAAGCCCGCCTTGCCCACTCTCTTCGCGTAGTGCTTGATCTTCGGCCATGCGCCAGGCCATCGCGTCGCGGCGCCGATGACGATGAAGTCGAGGGAAGGGTCGGGCTTGCCGGCGTCCTCTATCGCCACTACCCCGACCTCGTGTCCGGACTCGATCAGCCCAGTACCGATTGCTTCAGCGATCTTCTTGCAGCTGCCCCACCAGCTCTTATAGACGACGGTGCCTTTCACAAGAACCCCCTCTCTTTGTAGCTGACCTGATAAATGGTACAGGGTAACGCGCGAGCAAGGCAGGGGTCAGGTCTTTTATTGTTTATTTGAAGGTAAGCGAAAAGTGATTCGTCCCTATCAGAAAAGTCAGAGAAGAACAAACAAAAAAAGACCTGACCCCCGTATGAGAAAAGGGCCCAGCCGTGTGCCGGACCCTTTTCAGCAAACCTGCGGGCAGTTTAAAGTCTTGCCCGGGACCAGGTTAGACAACCCTCGCTGCAATGCGCGCAACGCGGAACCATATATCTCTTCAAAGTGACCCCTCCTTCCTATCATTCTGCGCCCGGACGGTTCTTCATCCTGACGTCAATGGACCTCGCGACTTACGTTTTCTTTCCCCTGCTCTCAGTCCTTTTCCGGTCATTTCTAAGTTTCTAGTTATTTCGAAATTTCTTGAGAAAAAACTAACTGTCCCTGGAACTCTCCGCCACCGTGTTCATGTAGGCCGATGCGGCCTCCAGTGCCTCGGGGTTGGGAAGAAGACGGATGAACTGTCCGTCCCTCTCCACCCTGACAAGACCGGTCCGGACGAGCTCCCGCGTGTGGTGCGAGATAGTCGAGGGAGCAAGGTCGAACTTGCCGACCACATCACCCATGCAACTGCACTGTGTGCAACAGGGCGCATCGCCGTCGAAGGTCCCTGTCATCCCGGATTTGTATATGAACTTCAGTATCTCGAGTCTGCTCGGGTTCGACAGCGCCTTGAATATCTCAACCGGGTCGTACTCCACCTTTCAACTCCTCGATATTTCGAAGTATTTCGAATTATAGATATATTTTGTCTGGATGTCAACTCCTACTGGAGCTCCCTGGCCTGAGACCGTTGGCCCCCCAGCTTCAATACAACGCCAACGCCGTCCGGGTGATCTCGTGGACAAGTGTCACGTTATGCTGGTAGTTCGAAGAATCTTCGCTGTTGGTGAATACGACTAGGACGAACGTCTGATCGCCGTATTTGATGATCGAAGTGTCGTGCAGGTTGTAATTGAGAAGCCCGTACTTGTGATAGACGGTCGTGCCTGCCGGCAGTGCCGTGGGAATGAGGTTTTCGTTGTTCGTGTTCTGCCCGAGTACGTTAATTAATGAGAGGGAATCGCCCGAGAAGACCGCTTGCACAAGAAGAGTTGCTGGCAGGCAAGCCGTACACCGCATTTGAAAAAGAGCCGTTGCACGAGCGCCGCCGGAACAACCGACAGTTCCGGGTGCCTCGATTTTGATGTATATTCCCGCTGTTATAATGAAGTGGCGGTTAGCAGCGAAAGGTGGAGTACATATTTTGACGGAGACCCGACGCAATACGGCAGACAGCGTTCACCTGGATGTCCTCAGGCGTATGACGCCCGAGGAGAAGCTGCTCAAGGTGTTCGACCTGAACGAGTTCGGAACGCAATGTTTTCTGCACGGGCTCCGCACGAGGTTCCCCTATGCCAACGCCGATGAAATTCACGCGATCTACCTCGAACGGATCGACAAATGCCACAACAGGAATTATTAGCCGGGGTCATAAGAGTCCTCGATACCCTCGAAATCGAGTACATGGTCACCGGTTCGATCGTCTCGAGCATCCAGGGCGAGCCTCGACTCACGCATGACATCGATTTCGTTGTGATACTCGACAGATCCGACGCCCACGAGCTGGTCGAGCTGTTCCCTTCAGAACGTTTCTACCTGGATGAAGAAAGCATTATGAAGGCAATCGAACAACGTGGAACGTTCAACCTAATCGATGCTACGGAAGGCATGAAAGTGGACTTCTGGATGCTTACTGACGAGCCGTTCGATCGCTCCCGGTTCGCTCGCAGGCGCACGGAAACCGTACTTGGCCTGGATCTCATGGTCTCGAGCCCAGAGGACACCATCCTGCAGAAGCTGAAATGGTCAGATCTTACAGGAGGAAGCGAGAAACAACTCATCGACGCCCTGCGCGTATACGAGGTCCAGTACGAGATGCTGGACATCGATTACCTCAACCACTGGGCATCGGAGCTCGGTGTCGAACCCGCTCTCGCCCGGCTTCACAACGAAGCCTCGACACTGTAGCACTGATGATCGGCCGTCACAGGCCAACCTTCGCCAGGTTCCCCCTGAGAGCCTCGGCCGATGCCCGGAACCCGCTGCTCTCATCCTCGCTCAAAGGCATCTCGAGGACCCTCTCCACACCGTTCTCGTTGACTACCGATGGCAGGCTCACGCAGACGTCAGAGACCCCGTATTGCCCTTCCATCAGCGACGAGACGGACAGGATGATGTTCTCGTTTCGAAGGATGGCCTGGACGATGCGCCGAACCGCCAGTCCTATCGCATAGAACGTGGCGCCCTTCTTCTCGATGATCTCGTATGCCGCGTTCTTGACGCTCTGGAAGATCGCGTCCTTGTCGACCGGCGTGCACCCGCAAGGGCAACCCTGGCAGAACATCTCGAACGGCATGCCGGCGACGCTTGTGGCGCTCCAGGCAGCGACTTCGGAGTCCCCGTGCTCGCCTATAATGTAGGCGTGCACGTTCTGAGTGGCCACGCGGCAGTGTTCGCTCAGGAGATATCGGAAGCGCGATGTGTCCAGCAGGGTGCCCGATCCTATGACCCGCCCGGGCGGAAACCCCGACTTCTTCAACGCCGCGTAGGTCATCGCGTCGACCGGGTTGCTGACCATCAGGATGATGCATTTATCGTTGTTCGCGGTCACGTTCGGGATGATCTCGCCCACAACCTCGAGGTTTCTTCCGATAAGGTCCGTGC
The DNA here is from genome assembly GCA_036508635.1 of Candidatus Anoxymicrobiaceae bacterium. Taxonomy (GTDB): domain Bacteria; phylum Actinomycetota; class Geothermincolia; order Fen-727; family Anoxymicrobiaceae; genus FEN-727. The sequence continues at coordinate 1,344 of DATCGY010000166.1, read as the reverse complement.
GGCTTTCGCCCAGTTTCTGCCGGACTCCGGCGGTGATGATGACCACGCGCGCCTCACCGCAGTCCTCATAGCCACCGGCGCGAATTCTCACCGGGGGGACGAAGCTGCTGCCGTGGTTCAAGTCCATGACCTCACCGGTGACTTTGTCCGTGTCGCGGTCGACGAGAATCAACTCGGAGGTGACTCCACCGTTCATCAAGGCGTAGGCCGTCGTCGCACCCACGGCGCCCATACCGACGATCGCGACCGCGTCTCGTGTTTTTTCGTTCCCCATCACGAATCACTCCCTAGCGAGCGCATTTTAGAAATACCCGACATGAGCAGCAAAATGGCTATCAATGTGGCGAACAGGACTGTTTTTCACATTCTCATCGCTCCTCATCGGGTTCTGCTTCCTTCTGTTTGTCGGACGGCGCACCGTTAGGCCGTTCATGGCCCCCAGCAGCTTCCCGACGCCGCTTCACCGCTTCATCGAGCAAGGCCTCGGCATCCTGGTCCTCGGGCCGGGTCTTATCTTTGCAGAGAATTCCAAGAACCAGGGATATGGTGATGCCGAGGAGAATTATTCCGCCAACGATCGTAAGCGATATCAACAACCACGTTGCCGCCGTGCCGTCCCTGTGCAGCGCGTTGTTTCCATAGGAGATTATTATCAAGTACAAGGCCATGACCTCACCTCCGCAGGTACTTCATGCTTGCCCTGTAACGCCCCTATTCTAGCGGCCTGAACTGATTCCTGCGAATCAGTAGCGAACTGATGGGAAATACGAGCACTGCGCAGGAAGACTGAGAGCAGCGTTGAAAACAATCCTCGCCTTTGTTAGCGCTCTTGGCAGAAAGGGGCTGAGAAATGAAAGTTCGAGAGGTTATGTCTGTTGAGGTCCTGACGGCGAAACCGACGTGGCCCATCCGTAAAGCTTGGGAAATCTTGAGAGAAGGGTCTATGCACTGCCTCCCCGTTTCCGACGGCAAACGGCTAGTCGGGATAATAACCGATCGGGACCTGCGCGTCCTTGCCACCGCCTCGTCCGTCGCACTGGCGGAGACGGACTACCACCAGTTCCTAATGGACACCATGAGCGTAGAACAGGCGATGACCCCCGAGCCCCGCACCGTAACGCCCGAAACAGACTTGAAGGACGCGGCGTCGATCATTCTCGAGATGAGAGTAGGCGGATTGCCTGTCGTTGAGGACGAGAAGCTTGTGGGGATCATCACCGAGACGGACCTGTTAAAGGTGCTAGAGGAGCGTTTACTCTGACGACTCAGTCTCGCCTCAAACAGTGCTTCCGGGCTCGATAAGTGCATCAACGATGGCATCGATATCGGGCGAACTGTACTCCT
>DATCGY010000165.1:0-5574 GCA_036508635.1 Candidatus Anoxymicrobiaceae bacterium | reverse complement strand
GCCAAGTTGGTGCTGTCAAAAACGAGCAACCCGAAGCTGTCCGCTCTGTTGTTCGCACTTCCAGGTTCGTTCATCATGATTAAATATTCTAATTGATTTCATGCTTAATGTTTATAGGGCTCCCGTTGTTCGTTCACCGCGGAGCCCGTGTCTGCCCGGCGTATTCGTATGGTGGTTAAGGCGTGTTGATTTTGGTTGGGATTGACAACGTTTGACTTGTAATGATAGAAGTATCACGGTTCCTTCGGAAACCTTTGATATAGAAATATTGTGGAGCACGTTGCCGGGTGGCACTGGTTAGAGGCAACTGTGTGTTCCATTGAAACTAGCCGGGAGGGCAAGTCTTTTGACGTATGTGCCCGTGCGCGATTGGGCATCTTGTTTCGAGCTTTCTTTCTGTCCGCGTCTTTATTGTCCGTAAATGCCTCTAGTCAGGCATTTTTTATGTACAACTAGGCATTGTGAATAATCAGGAGGTGAAGGTTCTTGACGGGTAAAACGGTAAGCAGGCGCCAGTTTCTGAAACACGCTGGCGCGACGGCCGCCCTGTTAGGCCTGTCGGAAGCGATGATCCCGCAATTGGCAAAGGCTCTCGAAGAGCTTGCCGCCGGGAAGCCACCCGTGATCTGGATACAGGGGCAGAACTGCACAGCGTGCTCTATCTCGTTCCTGAACTCCAACTACCCGGGGGTTGCGGAGCTCGTCCTAAACGATCTCTCGGTGCGCTATCATCCTAACGTGATGGGTGGCACCGGACAGACGGCAGTCGAGGCGATCGATCAGACGCTCCAGAATGCCGCAGGCAAGTTCGTCCTCGTCGTGGAAGGCCCCGTACCGACCAAGGAAAACGGCGACTTCTGCACGTTCGGTCTGGGCAGCGGCACCAAGAAGCTCATGGGCAACACCGTACCGAACGACAAGCCCATCGCCGAGTGGATCAAACAACTGGCGCCAAAAGCCGCAGCCGTCATCGCCAACGGGAGCTGCGCTTCCTTTGGAGGCATACCGGCAGCCAACGCGTCTGTCACCGGCTCGACCCCGGTGTCAAAGTACATCTCGAGCCTGGGCGGCAAGATGCCTCCGGTAATCAATGTCGGCGGCTGCCCGTCCCACCCCGACTGGTTCGTGGGCACGGTGCTCGAGGCGTTGCTCTTCCTCGGTGGCAAGGGCAAGCTCAACCTCAACAGCAACAACATGTCAAAGACGTTCTTCGGCCAGTTGATACACGAGAACTGCGAGCGGAGGGCGTCGTTTGACTCAGGCCTGTTCCTCGAAGACTGGAACCAGGCCGATCCGGACTTGAAGCTCTGCATGTTCAAGCAGGGCTGCAAAGGCCCCGTCACCTACGCGGACTGCTGCGTGAGGCGCTGGAACTCGAAGGTCAACTGGTGCGTGGGAGCCAACGGTCCGTGCCACGGCTGCGCATCGCCGAACTTCTACCAGGAGCTTTCGCCTCTATACGAGCCGCTCGCAAACATCAACTTCGCCGGCATCAGCACGGCCCCCGATGTTCTCGGATGGGTCGCGGCCGGAGCTACGGCGGTAGGCGTCGGAGCACATTACCTGTACAAGCAGCTAGGCGAGAAGCCTAAGGAGACCGCCGAAGGTGGTGAGAAATAGTGGCACAGATAGTAAGCATCGACCCCGTAACCAGAATCGAGGGTCACTTAAGGATCGACGTCGAGGTCACCAACGGAGTGGTGACGGATGCCTGGTCGACTGGAACCATGTTCCGCGGCTACGAGATGCTGATCCAGGGCAAGCACCCCTGGGACTGTCAGCAGGTCATGGAGCGAATCTGCGGTGTCTGCCCGCTGATTCATGGCACAGCCGCCTCGTACGCTCTCGATGACGCGATGGGAGTAAAGCTCCCGGACAACGCCAGGATCATCCGCAACCTGGCCCTGGGTGCAAACTACATCCAGTCTCACATACTCCACTTCTACCACCTGCAGGCGCTCGACTACATCGACGTGACGGCGGTGCTGAACTACAGTGGAACCGACGCGGGGCTACTGGTACTGAAGAACAAGATCAGCCAGCTTGCGACCGCCAAAGACCTCTATCCGTTCCTCCCGGCGTACTCGGCTCCCGACTACATCGGCGAGGCCGGAGGGCCTGGGGACCCCAACCTGGCGACAGAGCTTGTCGGGCACTACGTCCAGGCGTTCGAGATGCGCAAGAAGGCCCAGGAGATGCTCGCCATCTTCTATGGCCGCATGCCTTCGTTCGTCGGCACCATCCCGGGAGGAGTGACCCAGCCGCCTACGGTCACCAACATAGCGGCGTTCGCGTCCAGGCTCGCGGAGCTCCAGCAGTGGATAAATGAGATCTATCTGCAGGACGTCCTGGCCATCGCGGCGATACCCGCTTATAAGGCGTTCATGAAACTGGGGGACTCCGGCGGAAACTATCTCGCTTACGGTGGCTTCGATCAGAACCAGTCGGGCACCGAGAAGTTTTTCCCGCGCGGAACGATCTACGGCAATGACATCATGAGCGTGCAGGGGATGGACGAGACCAAGATAATCGAGAACGTGGGGTATTCCTTCTATACCAAGGAATGCGGGCCTCTCAGCCCGAAGCAGGGCAAGACCGACCCACAGCTCGACAAGGAAAACGCCTACTCGTTCCTCAAGGCACCGCGCTACAGCAGCAAGCCCATGGAGGTAGGCCCACTGGCAAGGCAACTCGTCAAGAAGCCGGACGTCCTGGTGAAACTCGCTACGGAGCTCGGCCTTCTCACTCCGCCGGTCAAGTTCGGTATCCTCCCGAGGACCGCGGCACGCGCTATCGAGTGCTCGCTCATTGCCAAGGAGATGACGACGTGGCTTGGCCAGCTTCAGCCGGGTCAGCCGATCTGGGACCCGAAGGGGCAGGATATTCCCAACGAGTCCTACGGACGCGGACTTGTCGAGGGGCCTCGCGGGGCTCTCGGCCACTGGATACACATCCAGAACCAGAAGACGGGCAACTACCAGGCCGTCGTTCCGACCACCTGGAACGCCTCGCCGCGTGACGACAAGGGCACGCGCGGACCGATCGAGACCTCCCTCATCGGACTTCCGGTGCCGGACGTCAACAACCCTATCAACGTCGTACGTTGCGTCCGTTCGTTCGACCCGTGCCTGGCATGTGCGATCCACATAATCCATCCCGAGCATAACGGTGTAAAAGAGTTCCGAATCATCTAGGGGGGTGCCCGATGAAGGAAAAGGTGAATATCCCGGGCCCCGCCAAAGTGATGTACGCCATCTATGCCGGCGCGCTCGCGGTGGTGGTCTACTCGGGATTCAACTACCTTCACCCGTTCGTTTCGGGTTGGAGGTACCCGTGGTCGAATTCGCTCCTGCAGACACTGAACTTCCTCGCGGTATGGACGATCGCGCTGGTATCGTTCGTGTTTCTGTACTATGCGCTGCTCGGTAAGCCAAAGAACGTGGAGTGGAACGAGCGCCTCGGCATCTTCAGGATAGTCCTGGCACTGATAGCGCTATGGTTCTTCTTCCTTTCGATGGCCGTGTACCAGCCCTATGGCTGGATGGGCGGGTTGAACGCGGCGCTCGGAGGAACGATCAAAGTCAACAAGTGGTATGAGATATGGCTGTGGCTAATACTGCTGGTCAATCTCATCTACGTATACTCGCGCTGGGCTGTTTCCGAGAGGTTTCCAAGGCTTACGGCCCCCAAAAAGGCAGAGTAGGAAGGTGATCTGATTGAGCAAACAGGGTTATAAAACCTTCAAAGGAGGCATACATCCGCCTTACAACAAGGAACTTGCCTCCGGTAAGGCGATCACCCCGGCGCCAATCCCTTCTGAGCTGGTGATTCCTCTCAATCAGCATATCGGAGCGCCGAACAATCCCCTGGTCTCGCCGGGGGACAGGGTGAAGGTAGGACAGAAGATAGGCGAGACGGATGCATTCGTATCGGCTCCCGTGCACTCCTCGGTGGCGGGCACGGTTAAAGCCATAGAAGACATCACGAACTTCACGGGGGCGAAGGTTAAGAGCGTTATCATAACCGCCGACTCCGAGCAGCCTCCATTCGAGGCAAAAGAAACGAAGCCGCTGGCGGACCTGTCCGCCGACGAGATAAGGCAGGTCGCCAAGGAGGCGGGCCTGACCGGAATGGGAGGCGCTGCGTTCCCGACGCACGTCAAGTTGTTGCCCCCCAAGGACAAGCCGGTCGACTCGGTCCTGATCAACGCCTGCGAGTGCGAGCCGTTTCTGACATGCGACCACAGGCTGATGCTCGAGCGCCCCGTCGACCTGGTCGAGGGCCTCAAGCTCCTCATGCGCGCCGTCGGCGCGGAGAAAGGGGTAATCGGCATCGAGGCCAACAAGATGGACGCGGTCGAGAAGGTCCGCTCAGCCGTCTCCGCGGAGCCCAGCATCGAGGTCGAGATACTCGACGTCAAGTACCCCGAGGGCTCGGAGAAGCAGTTGATCGCGGCGGTGACAGGCAGGAAGGTACCGCCGGGCAAGCTGCCGAGTGAGGTCGGTTGTCTCGTACAGAACGTTGGCACGGCCATCGCGCTGTACGAAGCCGCTTCGACCGGCAAGCCCCTCTACGAGAGGGTGCTGACCGTCACGGGCCATGCCGTCAAGAACCCCAGCAACTTCCTCGTGAAGGTTGGGACGCCGATCTCGGTCCTTATCGAGGCGGCCGGCGGGCTCGCGGACAATGCGGCGAAGCTTATCGTGGGAGGGCCGATGACCGGCTGGGCCCAGGAAGAGCCGACCGCAAACGTCGTGAAAGGCACCTCGGGTATACTGGCGCTGCCGCCCGACCTGGTTGACGTTCGGGAAGAGCACGCGTGCGTCCGGTGCACCAAGTGCGTGGAAGCATGCCCGATGTACCTGATGCCCAACTACATAGTAGACGCGGTGCAGAGAGAGGATTGGGCCAAAGCGGAGCTCTGGGGAGCTATCGACTGCTTCGAGTGCGGTGTCTGCTCTTACACGTGCCCCGCTTACATACCACACGTCAGCTACGTCCGTAAGGCAAAGGCCCAGATAGCGGCCCTTAAGAAGAGATAGAGTGGAGGCGATGCTAAGTGGCAAACAATAAGTTCATGACCACCGTCTCCCCCCACCTGCACGAAAAAGGGCAGACCATCGACCGAGCCATGAAGGACGTCCTTCTTGCGCTGACCCCAGCCGGGGTCTGGGCGATTATCGTGTTCGGGTTCCAGGCGTTCCTGGTCATGTTGGTCAGCATCATAACCGCGATGCTTTCCGAAGTGGTAGTGCGCAAGATACTGGGGCGCAAATCGTCGCTGGGCGACCTGAGCGCGGTGCTGACCGGCTTGTTCCTTGCGTTTCTGCTCCCGGTGACCACGCCCTTATGGGTCGTGGCGATCGGCGCGTTCCTCGCAGTGGGGGTAGCCAAGGAGCTCTTCGGCGGCCTGGGTAAGAACATCTTCAACCCGGCGCTGTTCGGTAGAGTGGCCTTGATGATATCACCGCTCTGGCTGTATATAGCCAAGTTCGTGAAGCCGTTCTGGTATACGGCCAGTGGCGTGAACTGGTTCACGCCCATCGCGACCTCGATCAACAACGGTGTGGCGGG
>DATCGY010000164.1:0-3426 GCA_036508635.1 Candidatus Anoxymicrobiaceae bacterium | reverse complement strand
GCCGCTGGCGCTGCTGACGGCCAGGTACCTGCGCGGACACTGAAGACATGAGGCGAAGCACGCGGCGGTGCGCTCCCTTCTCCTCCGCCGGACCCCCGCGCAAGTAGGAAAGAACGAGGCGTTTCTTGAATACGGGAATGGGTTGAAGCGCGCGACGGGCGCGCCGACGATCCGGCTTGCGATGCCGGCAGCGGAGCGGCTCAGGACTCGGAGGGTTGGTCAGGGATGGCAGAGCAGGAAGGGCAGGCAGAGGATTTCTGGAGCGCGCCGGCGGACGAGCTGCTCAAGGCGCTGGGGTCGAAGCCGGGCGGGCTGTCCGGCGCGGAAGCCGCGGCGCGGCTCAAGCTCTACGGGCCGAACATGATCAAGGCGAGGAAGAGGGCCGGGACGCTCTCCATATTCATCGCGCAGTTCAAGAGCCCGATAATAATAATCCTGATTTTCGCGGCGATCCTGTCCGCGTTCCTTCATGACCTGCCGGACGCCATCATCATCCTGGTGATCGTCTTCGCCAGCGGCGTCCTGGGCTTCTGGCAGGAGCGCGGGGCGGCAAACGCGGTGCAGAAGCTGCTCGAGATAGTCCGCATAACGGCGACCATCCTCAGGGACGGAAAGCGGATCGAGATACCGATCGAGGACGTGGTGCCGGGAGACGTGGTGGTCCTCGATGCCGGGGACGTGATCCCAGGTGACTGCCGCATCGTCGAGTCCAACGACCTTTTCGTGGACGAGGCCGCCCTGACTGGTGAGACATATCCCGTCGAGAAGGAGGCGGGCGAGGTCCAGGCGGACGCCGCGCTCGCCCAAAGGACGAACTCACTGTTCATGGGGACGCACGTTATCAGCGGCACCGCCAATGCGCTCGTCGTCCGCACGGGCAAGGAGACCGAGTTCGGCGAGGTCTCCGAGAGGCTCAAGGGCAGGGCCGAGGAGACAGAGTTCGAGCACGGCGTAATGCGTTTTGGGTACCTGTTGATGGAAGTGACCCTGGTGCTGGTTGTCGCTATCTTCGCCATCAATGTGTATTTCCACAAGCCGGTCCTCAGCTCTTTCCTCTTCTCACTGGCGCTCGCGGTGGGGCTGACCCCGCAACTCCTTCCCGCCATCATAAGCATCAACCTCTCGAAGGGCGCGCAGCAGATGGCCAGGTCGAAAGTGATCGTGAAGCGGCTGGCCTCCATCGAGAACTTCGGCAGCATGAACGTGCTGTGCTCGGATAAGACCGGCACGCTCACCGAGGGGAAGGTGCGGGTGAAGTCGGCTATTGACATCGAGGGGACCGATAGCGAAAAGGCCTGGCTCTACGCGTACATCAACGCGTCGTTCGAGACCGGCTTTCGCAACCCGATCGACGAGGCGGTCCGAACGGAGAGAAAGTTCGACATATCTGGGTACCGGAAGGTCGATGAGATACCTTACGACTTCATACGCAAGCGCCTCAGCATCGTCGTCGCGAGGGACGGCGACCACCTGATGATAACCAAGGGGGCCCTTAAGAACGTCGTCGATGTCTCCACGCTCGCGGAGAAGCCCGACGGCTCCACCGTTGACATCTCGGAGGTGTCCGCACAGATACAGGCGAGCTTCGAGCAGCTGAGTAGTGAGGGCTTCCGCACGCTCGGTGTCGCATACAGGGAACTCGGTGAAGAGAAGACAATATCGAGCCGGCACGAGGAAGGCATGATTTTCCTGGGCATGCTGGTGCTCTTCGACCCGGCCAAGGAGGGCGTTTCCGACACCATCAAGAGGCTCCGGGATCTGGGGGTGTCCCTTAAGGTGATAACCGGTGACAACCACCTGGTCGCGGCTTATGTCGGTGACCAGGTCGGGCTCGGCGGCGGGCAGGTGCTGACCGGTACGGACCTCCACAAGATGAGCGACGAGGCGCTCTCGCACCAGGTCAACCAGGTCAACATCTTCGCCGAGGTCGAGCCCAACCAGAAGGAGCGGATAATCCACGCCCTGTCGAACGCGGGCAACGTGGTCGGTTACATGGGGGACGGCATCAACGACGCCTCGGCGCTGCACGTGTCCGACGTGGGCATCTCGGTCGACACGGCGGTGGACGTCGCGAAGGAGGCGGCGGACTTTGTCCTGCTCGAGAAAGACCTGGGCGTCCTGGTCGACGGCGTCACCGAGGGCCGGACCACGTTCGCGAACACTCTCAAGTATGTGTTCATGGCGACGAGCGCCAACTTCGGGAACATGTTCAGCATGGCCGGAGCGTCGCTGTTCCTCACCTTCCTTCCCCTGCTCCCCGGCCAGGTGCTGCTCACGAACCTGATGACCGACTTCCCCGAGATGACTATCGCCACCGACAGGGTCGACCCCGAGATGGTGAGCGAGCCGCACAGGTGGAACATTCACTTCATCCGCACTTTCATGCTCGTGTTCGGTTTGCTCAGCTCCGTCTTCGACTACGCGACTTTCGGGGTCCTGCTGTGGGTGCTGCACGCTTCGCCGACCCAGTTCAGGACGGGCTGGTTCGTGGAGTCTGTCATCTCCGCATCCATGATCGTGCTGGTCATCCGCACGCGGCGCCTGGCCATCAAGAGCAGGCCGAGCAAATACCTGCTCGGAGTGACGGTGCTGGTCTGGATCGCGGTTCTGGTGATAGCGTCGACGCCGATCGGGCATATCTTCGGCTTTACTAACCTGCCCGTCACTTTCTACCCCTACCTGCTCGGCATCCTTGTGCTCTACTTCGGGTGCGCCGAGATCACGAAGAAGCTCTTCTACAGGTGGGTCCAACCTTGACGCAGCAAGGGGTCAGACCATTTGTTGCGTTCTCGCGTTCACATGTTTGGCCACCCCTGCCGATAAAGTCGGAAAGGCGGCATATTGCGGTATGACGAAGGGGTGTTTTGTATGAACCGTGGCGGAAACCTCATCGAGACGGCGGCTCGTATCGGTATCGTCCTGCTGGTGGCTTTGCTGGTGCCCATCGTGGTCCTGGCCCCATCCTCCGCGGCCGAGAGCAGCGGAGCCGGGCTATCACCCGAATCCTCTGCAACAGGATAACCGCCTCGGCGCCGGGCGACACGCACCTGCCCGAGATATGGACCATGGACTATTCGGGCGGCGCCAAGACCCTCATCAAGCCGTACGCCTCCCTCCCCTACAACGCTCAGAACCCGACCTACGCCCCCAACGGCGCCTGGATTGCGTTCGAGGGGACCGACAAGAACCCCATCTACAAGAGCACCGCCATATACCTTGCCAGCTTCGACGGGTCGAATGCCGGGCAGGTCACGCCCACCATGGACCTGAGCCAGTACGGTTTCTGGGGAACGGCGAGCCCAAGATGTCGTGGCTCTTCGAGGCGCCGTCGTTCAGCCACGACTCGAGCAAGGTGTACTTCTCGGCCACTCTGGTTCAGCGCAATTCCGAGGGAAAGATCAAGTACAACTACCCGAACGGCGACCC
>DATCGY010000163.1:0-3883 GCA_036508635.1 Candidatus Anoxymicrobiaceae bacterium | reverse complement strand
AGGAGGCACCATGGCCAAACAGAAGTTTGAGAGGACGAAGCCCCATGTCAACGTGGGCACCATAGGCCACGTTGATCACGGCAAGACCATGCTGACCGCCGCGATAACGAAGGTGCTGGCAGAGAGCGGCCTCGACGTTGCGGTTCGGAGCTTCGACTCGATCGACAATGCCCCCGAGGAGAAAGAGCGTGGCATCACGATAGCCATCGCGCACGTCGAGTACGAGACGGCGAAGCGGCACTACGCCCACGTGGACTGCCCGGGCCACGCCGACTACATAAAGAACATGATCACGGGAGCAGCCCAGATGGACGGGGCGATCCTCGTGGTGTCGGCCGCCGACGGCCCGATGCCCCAGACGCGCGAGCACATCCTGCTCGCCCGCCAGGTGGAGGTCCCCTCCATAGTGGTATTCCTCAACAAGGTTGACCTGGTGGACGACCCCGAGCTTCTCGAGCTCGTCGAGCTCGAGGTGCGGGAGCTCCTCTCCGAGTACGAGTTCCCCGGCGACGACATCCCGGTCATAGCGGGCTCCGCCCTGAAAGCCCTCGAGTGCGCGTGCGCCAAGGAGGACTGCCAGTGGTGCAAGCCCGTCCTCGACCTGATGGACGCGGTAGACGACTACATCCCGACCCCCGTGCGAGACATCGACAAGCCGTTCAACATGGCGGTAGAGGACGTTTTCTCCATCACGGGCCGGGGCACCGTGGCAACCGGCAGGGTAGAGTCGGGCACCATCCACACCGGAGACGAGGTCGAGATAGTGGGCATGACCGCCGAGACCCGCAAGACGGTCTGCACCGGCGTAGAGATGTTCCGCAAGATACTCGACGAGGGCCAGGCCGGAGACAACATCGGCATCCTGCTCCGCGGAGTGGGCCGGGACGAGATCGAGCGCGGGCAGGTCATAGCGAAGCCCGGCTCAATCACGCCACACACCAAGTTCCGCGGCCAGGTTTACGTCCTCTCAAAGGAAGAAGGCGGACGACACACCCCGTTCTTCACGGGCTATCGTCCCCAGTTCTACTTCCGCACGACGGACGTCACGGGCACCATCGCCCTCGCCGAGGGAGTCGAGATGGTGATGCCCGGGGACAACACCGAGATGGACGTAGAGCTGATCACACCGATAGCCATGGACGAAGGACAGCGCTTCACCATCCGCGAGGGTGGCAGGACCGTCGGCGCCGGCAGGGTCATCAAGATAGAACGGTAGGAAAGATTTTCGATATACGCGGGGTCGCAGGCTAACGGCGCGTATGCGCCCGGCGGAAGAGGGACACGAGTGAGCAGAGAAAAGATTCGGATAAGGCTGAAGGCATATGACCACGAGATCATCGACCAGTCAGCAAAGATGATAGTGGAGACTGCAAAGAAGACCGGCGCTGGAATATCCGGCCCGGTGCCGCTGCCTACCGAAAAAAACGTTTACTGCGTGATTCGGTCGCCTCACGCGGATAAAGACTCCCGTGAGCACTTCGAGATCAGAACGCATAAGCGGCTAATTGACATAATCGAACCTACCCCGGCTACGGTGGACGCCCTCATGGGAATGGACCTCCCCGCCGGCGTGGACATAGAGATCAAGCTCTAAGCATCCTCGCGCGCGAGCTTGCGGGGGTCTCGAGAGGATTGGCGTTATGGAAAAGGCGATTATAGGCGAGAAGCTGGGCATGACACAGGTCTTCAAGAACGACCTGATGATACCGGTCACGGTCATAAAGGCCGGTCCGTGTGTCGTCACGCAGCTCAAGGTGATAGAAAAAGACGGCTACGAGGCCGTGCAGCTCGGATTCGGCGAGAAGAAGCCCGAGAGGGCCAATCTCCCGGAGAAGGGCCACGCAAAGAAGGCTAACAGCGGGCCGCTGCGTTTCCTGGCTGAGCTTCCGCTCGACCCGGCAGCGTACAAGCGGGGGCAGAAGATCAGGGTGGGCATCTTCGAAGAGGGCGACCACGCGGACGTCACCGGCGTCAGCAAGGGCAAGGGTTTCGCCGGAGTCATGAAGCGATGGAACTTCGGTGGAGGCCCCGCCTCGCACGGCTCAAGATTCCACCGCGCCCCCGGATCGATCGGACAGTGCGCCACCCCGTCCCGCGTGTTCAAAGGCAAGAAGATGCCGGGCCGGATGGGCGGCGATCGCGTGACGGTGCAGAACCTGCTGGTGGTCGGGGTCGACCGCGACAAGGACCTCCTGCTGATCAAGGGCGCTATTCCCGGCGCCAAGGGCACGGTCGTTGTGATTCGCGAGTCGGTGAAGACCAAGAAGAAGACAGGCAAGCGGTGATATCGGTGAAAGTCGCTCTCAAGAACGTAGATGGCAAGAAGGTCGGCGAGGTAGAGCTCATCGACGAGCTTTTCGGGATCGAGCCGAACCAGCATGCCATGCACCAGGTGGTGCGCATGCAGAGGGCCGCGGCAAGGGCGGGAACATCCTCGACGAAGGTCCGTAGCGAAGTCAGGGGCGGCGGGGCCAAGCCGTGGCGCCAGAAAGGCACGGGCCGCGCGCGCGCCGGCAGCTCCAGGTCCCCGATCTGGAGGGGAGGCGGGATCGTTTTCGGCCCCAAGCCCCGCGACTATTCGTTCCGGGTCCCGAAGAAAGTCAAGAGGCTCGCATTCCGCTCCGCGCTTTCCGAGGCCGCGAGGACCGACCGCATCACCGTGCTCGAGGATTTTGAGCTGGACATACCCAGCACCAGGACCGGGGCGGAGATAATCTCCAAGCTGGAACTCGGGGGCCGCGTAATGCTGGTTGTGGCCGACGACGACCTCAACGTCGAGAAGTCGTTCCGGAACCTGGTGAACGTCGAGACGTTCTTGAATAACGAGCTAAATACTTACGACCTGCTGAGATTCGACAGCTTCCTCTTCCTCAAGGGTGCTCTCGACCGGCTGCAGGGGGACGGTGACGATGAAGGATCCGCATGATGTCATCCTTTACCCGATAATCAGCGAGAAAAGTTACGCTGCGATTGACATGGGTCAGTACACCTTCATGGTGGACCCCCGTTGCAACAAGTCCGAGATAAAGGACGCTGTCGAGTACGTCTTTGACGTCAAGGTGACCGGCGTGAACACCCATCGCACCAAGGGCAAGCCACGGCGCAGGGGTGCCACGGTCGGTCGTACAGCGAGGGGAAAGAAAGCGATCGTCACGCTCGCCGAGGGTGACAAGATAGAGTTTTTTGAGAGCCGTTAAGTAGCGGGTGATTAAATGGGCATAAAGAAATACAAACCGACGTCTCCGGGCAGGAGGTTCGCAACGGTATCGGACTTTTCCGAGATAACGCGCGACAAGCCCGAGAAGTCGCTGACTGAGCCCCTGACGAAGACGGGCGGGCGCAACTCCTACGGCAGGAAAACGTCCAGGCACAGGGGCGGCGGGGCCAAGCGCAAATACCGTGTCATCGACTTCAAGAGAAACAAAGACGGCATTCCGGCGAGGGTCGCCCAGATCGAGTACGACCCGAACCGCTCCGCGAGGATCGCTCTCCTCAACTACAGGGACGGAGAGAAGCGATATATTCTCTGCCCAAACGACCTGTCGGTCGGGGACACCGTAGTCTCGGGACCGGGCGCTGACGTCAAGCCGGGCAACGCGATGCAACTCGGTATCATCCCGCTCGGTACGATGGTCCACGCCGTCGAGCTCCATCCGGGCGGTGGAGCCAAGATAGTAAGGTCAGCGGGCACTTCCGCCCAGATCATGGCTCGCGAAGGCGGCTTCGTGAACATGAGGCTCCCGTCAGGTGAGGTCCGAAGGGTTCACAACGAATGCCGGGCAACCGTCGGTGTTTTGAGTAACACGGAGCACGAGCTCATACGCGTCGGTAAGGCGGGTGCCTCCAGACACCGTGGCATCAGGCCTCAGACGCGTGGCGCGGC
>DATCGY010000162.1:0-19700 GCA_036508635.1 Candidatus Anoxymicrobiaceae bacterium | reverse complement strand
AGCGCTTCGTGAACAAGGTGCCGCAACCGCCGGTCGTTCCGCTGGCGGTCTGGATCAACAAGCCGGAGAAGGTGCGTGGAGAGGAGGTGATTCTTCCCTAAACTTTTCAGGAAGGTGTCTCAAAGTCGTTGACACGCTCCGTATCGATCGCTTCACCTCGGCGGGGAACTTCGTATCTTACATCGGCCTTGTGCCCAGGATGGACTCCTCGGGAAGTAAGGACAGAAGCGGGAGGCTCCACAAACAGGGAAACGCCTATCTCAGGTGGGCATTTGTGGAAGCGGCAATACCCGCGATGAGCTCAAACCTCGCGCTCAAGCAAGCTTATGACCGGATACGTTCAAAGAGGGGGGCCAAGGCGGGCCCCAACATCGCCAAGTGCGCCGTCGCGAGAAGGCTCGCGGAGATCGCGTACCACGTGCTCAAAGGGATGAGACCCTATGAGGATAGATAAGGATACCCAGCGCTTTCGGAAAGCCGGCCGCCCTGAATCCAAACATGGGCACGCGAGCATATCGACGTAGCCCGATGTCCAGACTAGGGGACCGGTGGCCCGACATTGCAGTGTGACTTCCCGGTGATCTTATCCCGGGCACGTATGGGAGTATGGCAAAAAGCCGAATGCGTAGACCTCAGTTGTGAGGAGGTGGTTAGTAAGGATTCCATCTGACAACGCGTTACTAATACGTGGTAACGACCGAGCAATCCCAATAAATAAAGGTTGACGAATGCTTTTTCATGGGAGTTTGGTTTGCAGCGCGTTTGCAGATCCAGCCTATGCAACCCAAATCAGCCTTTGAAGGTGTTGGTCTTCTATCTACCCATATGGTCATAATCCGTGGGGCCGGGCGGATGGCCAGATGTCATCGAGTCTCATTTCTCGTTGCTGTATAATCATACAGGTTGGGCCGGGAAGGCTGGAATTGAGTGGCCCAAATAAGCAACCTCCCCGTTACCCGCCGAAGGCAGAAGACCGATGCATGAATGATAACGAAAACCATCTGGACCTGAAAGACTTCGCAAGAGACCTGACAGCCGCGTCAAACCTGAATCTTGACATCAGTTGCTGCTACGGTTGCGCCCGCTGCAGCTCGGTCTGCAAAGTGGCGATCTTCGGGGGGCTGAAGGAACCCTTGACCCCCCGCTCTCTGCTTTACCGGGCGATCATCGGTAATCCCTCGCAGCTGCTTGCCTCGGAGTTCATCTGGCTCTGCTCCGGATGCCAGCGCTGCGACGAAGCGTGCCCACAGGGGGTAAGAATCTCCGAGGTGGTGCGTGCGTTCCGTAGGCTCGCGAGCGAATCCGGTATCGCGAATCCCGTGGCCGCAAGAGTGAACGAGAGGGTCTGCATACACTGCGGCGCCTGCGTCCACGTGTGCCCTAACAGCGCCATAGAACTCGTTGTCAGAGGCCCGAAGGGCATCGTCGCCAGGGTCGACCCTCTCGAATGCAGGGGCTGTGGTGGCTGTTCGTCGGTCTGCACCAACAACGCAATCCAGCAAAGTCCTTCCAACTACATCGAGATCCTCGAGAAGTTCGTGAGGCGATGAGCGATGTCTGCAGGTTCTGATATTGAACTGATAGATGACGCTAGAACCGGTTTCACGCCCACTCTCGCGGTCTTCCACTGCCGGTGGTGCCTTCCAGATTCGGATTACGTACGCTCGCTGCTGCCAGGTGAAGCGCACGCCGACTCGGTCCTGCTCCAGCTGAGCTGCACCGCCAGGATGGAGGCGGAGTTCGCCATAAAAGCCTTGGCGGAAGGCTATGACGGTGTGCTGATCCTGGGCTGCGAGCTCGGCGAATGCCACTACAGAAAGGGCAACCTGCTGGCGCTTAAGAGGCTTTCTCTCCTGAAGGAGGTCCTTGCCCTCTCCGGCATCCACCCGGAGAGGCTGGGCTTCTACTGGATGTCGCCTTTCGACGAAGCCGCAATCAGGAGTTGCATAAACGAGTTTTTCGAAGGAGTCATGACCGTCGGCCCGTTCGTCTCGATTACTGCATGGAGAAAGCTCTGAAAGAACCAGACAAAGAGCGCGATAAAGAGGCCAGACTCAAGGCCGCCTCGCTGCTGCAAGAAGGAACCGTCGTCGGTGTTCTCGGCCTTCGTAAGCTCGAGAGCCATTTGGAGCCGTACCTTTTCACCGACCCCGGCCAGCTGGAGAAACTCGATACCTCCGGCAAGTACGCAATCGCAATGGTGGCGCGGCGCTTGCTGCAGAAGTGGAGCTCCGGTAACCTGGCGGTGGTTGCGCACGGTTGCGACGAGAGACACCTGATAGAGCTCGCCAAGAGGGGCGCCCTGGACCTCGACAGAGTCGCTGTCATCGGGCTCGCCTGCACCAGGGACGAGGCCAGGGGATGACGCTGCGTGAGGCCTTACCCGCAGCGCGTTGACGCAGGCGTCAACATCGGTGACGTCGATTATCTGGACCACGAGAGGCTCCGAGAGATGGAAGACATGAGCGTCTTCGAAAGGCGGCGTTTCTGGACGGAGGCCTTCAACAGGTGCATCAAGTGCTACGGGTGCCGCAACGCCTGCCCGTTGTGCATTTGCGAAGACTGCCGGCTCGAGGAGTCGCGCTGGGTCAGGGTGGGCGAGATCCCCCCCGAGTACCCGTCCTTCCACCTGATCAGGGCGTTCCACCTCGCGGACAAGTGCGTGGGCTGCGGGTCGTGCGAGAACGCCTGTCCGATGAACATACCGCTGGGACATCTGCACCAGCTTATAAGAGAGGATATCAAGAGGCTTTTCGGTTACGAGGCCGGGCGCGACGTATTCGAAGAATCCCCCCTGCTAGGAGACGTCGAGAACGGTCCCATGGGAGCGAGCACAGGTGAACTATAAGACTGTGATGTCAGTATGCCCGTACTGCGGGTGCGGCTGCGGGCTCTACCTCGAGGTGGTCGACGGTCACCTCGTTGGCACGATGCCGTCCAACACGCACCCCATCAGCCGCGGCTCGCTGTGCATCAAAGGATGGTCCGCTCACGAGTTCGTCGAAAGCGAGGACCGCCTTCGTCGGCCCCTATGGAAAAGGGGCGCCAACCTCGAGCCTACCGACTGGGATACGGCACTCTATTTCGTAGCGGAAAGGCTCAAGGCAATCAAGGACAGGTCTGGCCCCGACTCGATAGGGTTCCTCTCGTCGGCCAAGTGCACGAACGAGGAGAACTTCGCTTTCATGAAGTTCGCCCGGGCCGTGATCGGCACGAACAACATCGACCACTGCGCGCGACTCTGTCACGCGCCCACGGTGGTAGGTCTCGCGAGGGCGTTCGGTAGCGGAGCGATGACTAACTCAATACCCGATCTGGAAGAGGCATCGTGCATTCTGGTCACGGGCTCCAACACTACGGAGAACCATCCGATGGTCGCTTCTCGCATCATCGGAGCGAAGGAAAAAGGTGCGTTCCTTATCGTCGTCGATCCCAGGCGAATCCACCTGGCCAATTACGCTGACCTCTTCATCCAGCCTCGCCTCGGGACTGACGTGGCCTGGATCAACGGGATGATGAACATCATCATCCAGGAGGGATGGCACAACAAGGACTTCATTGCAGATAGGACCGATGGTTTCGAAGCTCTAAGGGCTACGGTTGCCGAGTACACTCCCGAAAGGGTCGGACAGATCACGGGCATCGATCCGGAGTTGTTAAAGGTGGCTGCCCGCGAGTATGCTCTCTCTCCCAACTCCGCGATCCTGTACACGATGGGCATCACCGAGCACACGACCGGCACCGACAACGTGCTCGCGCTGGCTGATCTTGCGATGCTCACCGGGCAGTTGGGAAAGCGGGGAAGTGGCATCAACCCGCTTCGCGGTCAGAACAACGTGCAGGGCTCCTGCGACATGGGTGCTCTTCCGGATGTGCTGACCGGCTACCAGAAGGTCGCAGACCCCGTGTCCAGGAAGAAGTTCGAGGATGCCTGGGGGGTCGAACTCCCTAGCGGGGAGGGCCTGACAGTGGTTGAGCTGATAGACGCCGCGGCAAGAGGCGAGATCAAGGCTCTATATATCATGGGCGAGAACCCCATGTTGTCCGACCCGGACATAAACCACGTCAGAGAGGCGCTTGCCAGCCTCGAACTACTGGTCGTGCAGGACATATTCATGAACCCTACCGCTGAGATGGCGACTGTGGTCTTTCCCGCACAGAGCTATGCGGAGAAGGACGGGACCTTCACCTCCACCGACCGCAGGGTACAGCTGGTCAGGAAGGCCATCGATCCCGTCGGTGACTCGAGGCCTGACTGGGAGATAATCGCGCGCCTCGCCGGCATCATGGGGGCGAAAAGCATGGACTACCGGACCCCGGCGGAGCTGTTCGAGGAAATAGCGAGCCTCACGCCATCGTACGCCGGGATCACGTATTCAAGGCTTGAGAAGGGGTCGCTGCAGTGGCCCTGCACGAGCGAGGAAGACCCCGGGACGGAATACATGCATGCGGAGCGGTTCACAAGGGGACGCGGCGCCTTCGTGCCCGTCGAGTGGAGAGCGCCGAACGAGGTTGTTGACGAGGAGTACCCGCTGTACCTCACCACCGGCAGGGTTCACTTCCACTACCACACGGGTACGATGACGAGGAGAAGTCCCACGCTGAACCGCGAGATGTCCTCGGCCACTGTAGATATAAACCCCGATGACGCCAAAGCGCTGGGCCTGGAGTCGAGAAATCTCGTCAAGGTGAGCTCCCGCAGAGGTGAGGTCAAGATACGAGCGCGAGTAACAGACATGGTCCCGCCAGGCACGCTCTTCATACCGTTCAACTTCCAGGAAAGTGCCGCCAACACGCTCACTAACCCGGCGCGGGACCCGGTGGCGAAGATACCCGAGTTCAAAGTGTGCGCTGTTCGGATGGAGAAAGTCGTACCCAGAGGACGGTAGCATATGCCAAAGTCCGTCAAGAGCAAGAAAGAGAGTGGGAGCCGTCTGGTCGTCACCCAGTCGCTCTGGGTGGACAGCATGACGCTGACCCTCGACAGGGAAGTCTGCATAGGGTGTGACCTGTGCAGGCAGGTATGTCCAAAGGAGGCCGTAGCCCTTTCGCTTACGCGTGGGGATCATGAGTTTAGCACTACCCCTGACATCGATGAGCAGAAGTGCTCTATGTGCGGCCTTTGCGTGGCTTTCTGCCCGGTAAACGCCGTCAGGCTCGTTACGCGTAACACCTGGAAAGGAACCGAGAGCGAGGTGAGTCCGATACTGGATGTCGGGGGAGTCCCGCACTTCTCCAAGGGGATGGAGCTCGACGCCTCGCTGTGCCCGCCCGGCTGCGACCTGTGCGCAAATGCGTGCCCGAGACAGGCCCTGTTGCGAAGCGAAGGAGGCGTTACCCTCAACCGGGAGAGGTGTCTCTCGTGCGCTCACTGCGAGGCGGTCTGTCCAGTGCCGGGCGCGGCCAAGGTTACCCGGCTGTTCGATGGCGCTGTCGAGGTGGACGTCGACGGGTGCCCCGAGGGCTGCGAGCTTTGCCTTACGGCGTGCCCGACACGCTGTTATACAGCGCTGTCAACCAAGGGCGTTGAGGTCGACCCCCGCCACTGCATCTGCTGCGGCGCGTGCCTCGTAGCGTGCCCGCATGGAGCCATCGACTTGACCAGACTAAGGCTGCATTGCGCTGGTGACGGCTTCTCGGCCGTCTGGAGCCGGGCGGTCGACCGTCTGCTCTCCGAGAACTCGAGGTTCCTGCAGCAGAACGAGACAAACTACGTGAAGCTCACCGAGATGCTTCGCCGGTCGCGATCGTGAAAGGAAGCAAACAGCATGACTGACAACGAGGGCGTGTTAGAAGAAGAGGTTCGCATCGGTGTCTACATCTGTCACTGCGGTCTCAACATAGCCCAGACCGTAGACTGTTCCGCCGTGGCAAACTACGCCGCCGCCCTCCCGAATGTGGTGATATCCAAGGAGAACATGTACAGCTGCGCGGACCCCGGCCAGATCCAGATAAGGAGCGACATCGAGGAGTTCAAACTGAACCGGGTGGTGGTCGCGGCCTGCAGCGTGAAGATGCACGGCCCCACTTTCATGAACGTGTGCGTGGAGGCGGGCCTTAACCCATACCTGTTCCAGATGGTGAACATCCGGGAGCACTGCTCATGGGTGCACATGCAGGACAAGGAAGGGGCCACTCGTAAGGCGATGGACCAGGTGAAGATGGCCGTAGCCGGGGTTACGCACGCCACGCCCCTGGAGGACAGGGTCGTCTCCATGCACCAAAGCGCCCTGGTGGTCGGCGGCGGGGTCGCGGGGCTCCAGGCAGCGCTCGACATCGCTAATGCAGGTTACCGTGTCTACCTGGTCGAGAAGTCCCACTATCTCGGCGGAATGTCGAACCAGCACTACCGCATGTTCGATCGCATGGAGCGTATCTCATGTGTGGTCACTCCCCTGATAATGAAGGTCGTAAACCATCACAGGATATCCGTTTACACTGGGGCCGAAGTCCAGAGCATCACCGGGTACGTAGGCAACTTCAAGGTCTCGATCAAGGTGAACCCCCGCTTCGTCAGCGAGGCCTGCGACTGCTGCGGAAAGTGCGATGAGGTATGCCCCGTCACGGCTCCTAACGAGTTCGAGGCCGGCCTCTCCGAGAGAAAGGCGATCTACATACCCGACCGCCAATCGCTCCCGAACCTATACAGGGTCGACGACGAGATATGCGACGAATGCGAGGCCTGCCTGGAGGTCTGCCCCCACAACGCAATCAACATAGAGCACGCGAGCGCCCGGATGGATTCATTCGCAGTCGGAGCCATCGTGCTCGGTGTAGGAGCGGACGTCTACGTCCCGCCTGAAGGAAACCGATGGGGCTACGACGGCCGTGGCAACGTCTTCACTGCGCTCGAGATGGAGCGCATGCTGCTCAAGGCGGGCCCTACCGGAGGGAGACCAGTTCGCAGGACGGACGGTGAGATGCCCGCCAGGATCTCGTTCGTCCAGTGTGTAGGCTCAAGGGATCCTGAGGAAAACCCCTGGTGCTCACGCATCTGCTGCATGAACACCATCAAAGAGGCGCTTTCGATAAAGGCCAGGTTCCCACAGATTACGGTTTCTGTCTACCACCGGGACATCCGCCTCTACAAGAAGGAGCACGAAGACCTCTACCGCGAAGCGCGCAACGGCGGAGTGGTCTTCCTGCGCGCGAGTGTGACGGAAGTGTCGGATAACGCCAGCCGCCCCAAGGTTCACGCGGTCGACGAGGTCCTTGCAGAGCAGACCGTCCAGGAGGTGGACATGGTTGTCCTGGCGGTCGGCCTCACGCGCTCAGAGGACGCCCAGAAGTTCCAGGACATGCTGAAAGTCCCGAACAGCGCTGACGGGTTCTTCCTCGAGGCGCATCCGAAGCTGCGCCCGCTGGAGACAGCAATCGACGGGGTTATGCTCGCCGGCTCATGCCAGTTCCCGAAGGACATCTCAGACAGCATGCTCCAGGCCAGCGGCGCCGCTGCCAAATGCCTTGGGCTCCTTTCCAAAGAGCAGATAATGCTGGACGCGATCATAGCCACCATCGACCAGGACAAATGCAACGGGTGCCTGGTGTGCGTGAAGAAATGCCCGTTCTCGGCCATCACGACCGATGAGCGCGAGGTCGACGGCAAGATGAAGAAGAGGGCGAGGGTCATCGAAGCGTCGTGCAAGGGGTGCGGGGTGTGTGCGGCGAGGTGCAAACAGGGGGCAGTCGAGGCCCACGGTTTCACCGACGAGCAGCTCAACACTCAGATCGATGCCGCGCTCGAGGAGGACCCGGGCGGCAAGATTCTTGCGCTCGTGTGCCACTGGTGAACTTATGGCGGAGCCGACCAGGCAGGGGTCGGCAGGCTTCAATACCCACCCAAGGCAAGGTTCGTAAGGGTGATGTGTACGGGCAGGATAGGCCAGGACATGATACTGCACGCGTTCGACAGGGGTGCGGGCATGGTGCTGGTCGGCGGCTGTCACCCGCCCGGTGACTGCCACTACATAAACGGCAACATCCAGTGCGAGGAGATGATAAAGAAGATGAAAGAGAAGGTCCTTCCAGAGAAGGGGATAGACCCCGACAGGCTGCGCCTGGAGTGGGTATCCTCTGCGGAGGGCTCTGTCTTCCAGAAGATAATGACTGACATGTGCAAGCAGCTCGAAGAAGGGGGTGTTTTAAAGAAATGAGTCCAATGGCGTTTATCTGCACCACGCCGGACGAGAAGGAGGACGACCTGAGGTCGCTCGGCAGCCTGTTGGAGGAAATGGATTATGACGTACACTTCAGCAGGGACGTCTGCCATCCCCAGGGGCAGAAGACCATTAACTACAGCCTCGTGGAGGGCGAAGAGGTCATCGTAGTGTGCAAGCGCAAGCTGGGCAGGGAGGTTTTCGAGCGAAACTTCTTCCCGGGGACCGAGTACTTCTCGTACAGCATGGAGGGGGAGCCGAAAGAGCTCGCGAGCCAGATCCACTCCGACGTAACCTTGAGGACCGCACGTAAGGTGCTGGCGCCCGCGCCGATCCAGAAGGTACTGGTCGTTGGCGGAGGGGTCGGAGGGGTCTACGCGGCGCTTGATATCGCGGAGCAGGGCTATCCCGTGTATCTGCTGGAGAGCAGCCCTTCCATAGGCGGCATCATGGCCGCGCTGGACAAGACCTTCCCCACCATGGACTGCTCGATATGAATACTCGGGCCAAAGCTGGTGGAGTCAGCTAAGCACAAGAACATCGAACTCATAGCCAACACGGAGCTTGTCGGCTTCGAGGGCGAGGCTGGGGACTTCACAGTCACCCTAAGGCGCAAACCGTGGTACGTGGACATCGACAAGTGCACCGGGTGCGGCGCGTGTTGCGACATCTGCCCGGTCGTCGTCCCGCACGAGTGGGAGATGGGCTTGAAACCACGGAAGGCCATCTATGCTATGTTCGCCCAGGCCGCTCCGCTCAAATACGTGATCGATAAAGAGCGCTGTATAGAGTGCGGGCTGTGCATGCAGGTGTGCGGGCTTGATGCGATAAACCTGTCGCAGGAGTCGCGCGAGGACGAGTTCGATGTCGGTGCCATAGTGGTGGCAACCGGGGGGAAAGTGTTCGACCCCGGGGTGATGCCACAGTATCACTATCCGGAGTACGAGAACGTGGTGACGAACATGGAGTTCGAGCGCATATGCAACGCCGCAGGCCCGACGGAGGGCGAACTGGTGAGACCCGACGGCAGGCACATCCGTTCGATTGCGTTCATCCAGTGTGTTGGTTCGCGCGACCTAGAGCACAACCCGTGGTGCTCGTTCTTCTGCTGCATGGCTTCCGTGAAGGGTGGCAGGCTGGTCATGGAGCATCAGCCCGGGGCTGAGGTGATGGTTTTCTACAACGACCTGCGCGCGTGCGGAAAGGGGTTCGAGGAGCTGTATCAACGCTCCATCGATGAGGGAATGCGGTTCATCCGAGCAATGCCCTCTGTACACATCAACAAGTCGGCGAACAACCCGATAGTGGTCTACGAGGACCCGCTCACCGGAGAGATGGTCCGCAAAGAGATCGACCTCGTGGTGCTCGCAAGCGGGCTCGAACCGTCAGCGGGGACCAAGAACGTGAGGCGGCTGCTGGGGCTCAGGAGGGACAATTTCGGCTTCATCAAAGAGAGGCACCCGATCGACGGGGTGTCCGAGACGGAGACCCGTGGCATTTTCATAGCCGGCGCATGCCAGGGGCCGAAGGACATCTCCGATGCAGCGACTCACGGAAGCGCCGCTGCCTGCAAGGCAGGCATCTTCCTGTCCGGAGGTGACGTGACGGCAATCGATGGATACATCTGATGCAATGACGGTTACGGTTGAATTCTTTGGCCCGTTTCGCGCGTTTGGCAAAGAGCGCGAGGTCGCCCTCGTTGGACCTGTACGCTACGGCGAGTTGGTAAACGGCCTGACGGCCGACCTGGGCACCGAATTCGCGCAGCGGGCAGCGCGGAAGAACACAACGGTTATAGTCAACAACAGGATCGTGGGTAGAAAAAGCCTGGAGACACTGGTGATCGAACCAGGTGACAGGGTGGCGTTCGCTCTACTGCTCGGGGGCGGTTGATCGCATGGGGATCTGACTCCCGTCAGATAAATCGACAAGAAGGTGAATGATGAAAGGTTACGCTGGTAAGTTCCTTCGAGTGAACATGACGACCGGGGAGATCAAGAGGGAGACGCTGTCCGAGGATGTCGCGCGCAAGTTCCTTGGGGGTTACGGTTTCGTCGCGCACACGCTCTACAACGAGGTGCCCGACGGCGCGGACCCCCTCTCGCCCGAGAACGTGCTGTGCCTGTGGAACGGTCCGGTCGCGGGAAGCCCGGTGCCCGTCTCGTCCAAATACATCATGGGCGCGCGTTCCCCCGCCACTGGATTCATAGGCTTCGGGATAGCATCGGGCGGGATAGGCTCCGAGCTAAAAGCCGCCGGTTGGGACGGAATCGTGATCACCGGCAAGGCGGACTCGCTGAAGTACCTGTTCATACAGAACGGGCACGCCGAGCTGCGCGACGCCACCCCTTACAAGGGGAAGACCACCTGGGATACCGAGGAGTTGATCAGGCGCGAACTCGCGGACGAGGAGATAAGGGTGTCGTCGATCGGCCCCGCGGGTGAGCTTCTGACATGCCTCGCCAACGTCACCAACGACCGCAACAGGCAGGTCGGTCGCTCGGGTATCGGGTGCGTCATGGGCTCCAAGAACCTGAAAGCCATCGCCATTCGCGGGACGGGCAACGTGGAGGTGGCGGACCTCGATGGGCTGCTCGAGCTGTGCAAAGACCTATACAAGCGCTGCCGCGGGCCGGCCACAGAGAAGTACAGGGTCATGGGTACGCCCGCCAACGTGCTGGTGCACAACAGGCTCGGGTGTCTTCCTACCAACAACTTCCAGAAGGGCACATTCGACAGGGCCGAGGAGTGCTCAGGCGAGCGCATGCTCGAGACCATGGTCAAGAAAGTCGTAGCCTGCCCGTCGTGCCCGATCGCCTGTGATCATATCAACGTCGTCAAAGAAGGGCCGTGGGCCGGGTCGGTCTCGTCGGTGGACTACGAATCCCTGGAGCTCCTCGGGCCCAACTGCGGTGTCTCGGACCTGGGCGCAATAACCAAAGCAGTCGAGCTCTGCGACACGCTGGGTATCGATACGATTTCCGCCGGTGTGACCGTGAGTTGGGCGATGGAGGCCTACGAGAAGGGCATGTTGACGCGGGAGGACGCGGATGGCCTCGACCTGCGTTTCGGGAACGCAGAGGCGATGGTCGAGGCGGTTCGGCGCATGTGCCTGCGGGAGGGCAAGCTCGGAGCCCTTATCGCTGACGGGGCGGCCAGGGCCGCCGAACGGCTCGGTAACGGCTTGGAGTTCGCGATGGTCAACAAGAAGCTCGAGTGGGGAGCCTACTCGTTGCGATCCCTGCAGACCGCTACGCTCGGTTTCGCGACAAGTGTCCGGGGCGCGTGCTACCTGCGGTCGGGTTCTTACCAGCCCGACGTCAAGGGCACGGTGGACCGCTACAAGCTCGACCGCTCGCGGGGCAAGTTCGTCTTCGACGGCGAGAACCTCTATGCCATCATCGATTCCATGATCATCTGCAAGTTCACGCGCGGTATCTACAAGAGCAACGACGAGATCGCGAGCGTGATAAGGATGGTCACCGGCTTCGACGTCAGCGACGAGGAAATGATCAAGACCGGCGAGCGCATCCACAACATGGCCAAGCTTTTCAACGTGAAGTTCGGCGCACGCCGGGCCGACGACTACCCACCGCCACGCGCCTTTGAGGAGAAAATGTACGACGACGTCAGCGACGGTGCCGTGATCGTCCGCGAGGAATATGACGAGGCGCTCTCGGGCTACTACGAGGAACGGCGCTGGAACCAAGAAGGGATTCCCACGAAGGGCCTGCTCGATGAGCTCGGTATCGATGCCACCCTGGGGGTGTAAGCGATGGAAGCCAAGAAAATAATCGTCTGCGACACGGAGAAGTGCGCGGGCTGCGAGCTGTGCGAGTATGTGTGCTCGATCTACAAGGAGAAGACCATCAACTGGTCAAAGGCCCGCATCAGGCACGTGCGCATAGAGCCGACCTTCGATATCGCCATCGCCTGCCGCAAGTGCGAGGAGCCTCTTTGTGTGAAGGCCTGTCCGCGCGACGCCGTAACTGTGCTGGACGATGGGTCGGTGAGGATCGAAAAAGACAAGTGCAATGGCTGCGGCTGGTGCATCGAGGCCTGCAACTTCGGCGCTCTCAAGCTCGACTGGGACTCAAAGCGAGTGTTCGCTTGCGACTTCTGCGCGGGAGAGGACCAGCCGAAGTGCGTCGAGCTCTGCCCCTACGAAGCACTGGAGTTCACGACGCTCGACGCGGTAGGGCACGAAGCGGGGAAGAAAGCCTTCAAGCGCGTCATCGAAGAGCTGGAGTAGCCTCACACTGTCGGAGGGAGAGGGATTCGAACCGCCCAACGCGCTTCGCCGACGGAGACCCCAGCCCTCGGTCGTTTGACACTTGGCGTCCAGCGGTTTTCAAGTTCCGGTGAGTTCGTGTTAACCGGTCCGCCCTTGCGGTTTTCTGTGCCTTCTGTGTCGTCCGGTCTGTGATCACAACTATTTGTCTACCGGACCGAATACCGAGGCACTGACCTTCCTCGTTTCTGGTACTATTGACCCCAGGCACAAGCGACTGGAAGGCGAAGAAAACAACGGTTCGGGAGACGGGGCGGACAAGGAACCCGATGAGAAGCAGCACCGTTTCTTGAAGTTCGACTTCAAGGCGTTGCACCTCGGGACCAAGGTGATGATGGTCATGTTCTCCGTCATCATCTGCGTCATGCTCTTCATCTATATCTGGACTTTCTTCTTCGACAAGACGCTGCTCACCACAATCATCCTCAAGTTCTTCGTAAAGCCCGTGCAGGACATCGGGTCCTGGGGTTACGTGCTGTTCCTCTTTTTGATGTTCGTGCAGACTATAGTCGCTCCGATCCCGTCGGAGATCGTCCAGATGACGGCGGCCATGATCTGGGGCTTCGCGCTGGGCTCCGTGCTCGCCTTCGTGGGGATCATTGGGAGCGCGACGGTAGCTTTCTGGATCGCCAAACGCGGCGGCCGGCCAATAGTCGAAGGGACCGTCGGAGCGAACCGGCTGCGGGGACTCGACCTGCTGATGAAGCGTTACGGTGTCTACGCCGTCATCGGCATGAGGGCGATCCCGTTCATCCCCTTCGACCTGGGGAGCTACGCCGCGGGACTGGTGGACATATCCTGGCGTGACTACTTGATAGGCACAGCCCTCGGGGCGACGGTCCGGTCGGTGTTCTACGCCTACATCGGTTCCAAGCTCTTTCCCAAAGGTGTGAGTGAGCTAACCAACCTGCTCAAGACGAACCCTCACGCGTTCAACGAGCGCATCGCCGAGCTTGCCCCGAAGTTCAATCTCATACTGTTCATCACCCTCGCTTCCATCGGTCTGATGTTCGCCCTTTTCCAATTCGTGATCCTTCCTTTCCTCGAGAAGAAGCTCTCTCACAAGGAAACGGGCGCCGAGGCGGAGGTGCCGGCCGAAGAAATAGATTCAACACCCTAAGGCGACTAAGATCGACCACGCGTCGCGTACTAATGAGCGTAATGGTTGTTTACAATCTACGGCGGGCAGCGGTTCCCGCGTCAATCCCTTGTTCAAACACCCAGAGTGCTGCCGAGATCCTGTATCGGGCGATTTGACAAAGCGTCTCCCCGGTGGTTTCATTGAACAATGTTTGTTTAATGCATCTATTGCTGGAGGCAAGTATGAGCCACAAAATCGACGACCTTGAGGAGTATCAGACACGGGTCATCATGACTATCCTCCACATAATGGGGAACCTGAGACATAGCGGGCTGTCCGTTCTCTCCGAAGTGGAGCTCTCCTACCCGCAGATCCTGGTCCTGTACGCTCTTTTGGAAAATGGCACCAGCACTATCGGCGGCCTTTCTCGGCACCTGAAGATCTCGCAGGGGGTCATGTCGCGTACCGTAGATCGTCTTGTAGTGAAAGGGATGGTCGATCGCAAGCGTGATGATGATGACAGGCGCGTCGTCAATGTAGGTCTCACTCGGGAGGGGATGGACTTCGCGACCAGGATGATCACTTATCATGTCGACAGGTTCGGCGATCAGTTCAGCAAGATCCGCAAGGAAGACCGCGATGTCTTTCTGCAACTTCTCAAAGACATCGACAGCAGGCTTGAAGAGCAGGACCCGCTGGAGCAGTGAGAGCATTGGACGCCTTCGAGGACGACATCATCACCGTGAAAGACATGGTCAAGACGTACCACCTCGGCGAGGTAGAGGTGCCGGCGTTGCGTGGCGTATCGCTCGTAATCAAGCGCGGTGACTTCCTGGTCATCACCGGTCGGAACGGCTCGGGCAAATCGACACTGCTTCACCAGCTGGGGTTGCTGGACAGGCCCGATTCTGGGGAGATACTCCTTGGAGGAACGGACGTCACCAGGCTCCACGAGAAGAGGCGCACGGCGCTCCGCCTCCGCTACCTGGGCTACATCTTCCAGGAATTCGCGCTCGCCGACGAGCTTACAGCCCTTGAGAACGTGATGCTTCCATCGATGATGATCGAGAGCATCAGCTCCTCTAAGGAAAAGGCTATGAAGCTGCTCGACCTGGTCGGACTCGGCGGGCTCGAGAGACACCAGCCGAACCAGCTCTCCGGGGGCGAGCAGCAGAAGGTCGCGATCGCGCGGTCACTGGTCAACGACCCCGTCGTGCTCTTCGCGGATGAGCCCACCGCCAACCTCGACTCGGTCGCGGCGGCCGAGGTCATGTCGGTCTTCAAGCAACTCAACGAGGAGATCGGGCGCACCGTGGTGATGATCACCCACGAGCAGGAGGAAGCGCACCTTGGAAACAGGCTCATCAGGCTGTCTGACGGGGAGATAGTGCATGAAGAGTGAGGACGAAGCCCAACAGCGAGAGGCGAAGGCGCTCGAAGAAGGGCCGAAAATATCGATAATCGAACGGAAGATACCTTTCTTCCTGATCTCCAGGCACCTGCTGCGGGGCAACAAGTGGACGCTGGCGCTTGTTATTTTCCTCATGTCCGTAGCGTTCATCAACCTGGTCTTCATCAACTCGCTGTTCAACGGGATCGTCGAGATGGCAGATGAGCAGGTAATCGCCACGACCTCTGGAAACATCACCATGCAGCCGAGCCGCGGCAGCCAGTATATCGAGAACACACCGAGCGTCATCGCGAGGGTTAGGGCGACGAAGGGAGTCGTCGGAGCCAGCTCGCGCTCGACTGTTCCGGCGAGCCTCCTGTACAGCGGTATAGAGGGCAACTTCCAGATATTCGCGGTCCAGCCGTCTGGCGAGAAGACGACCACCAATATCTACAAAAAGGTGATGGGCGGCTCATATCTGTCGGACTCGGATACGGACTCGATCGTCATCGGCCGCCAGATCGCTGGAGGCAAGGGCGTGGAGATGAACGCCACGAGCTTCAAGGGAGCGAAGCCTGGCCAGAATGTCACGCTCCTCATCGGCGGCCAGGCCCGGCAGTTCACCATCAAGGGCGTCTTCTATACGAAGTACTTCGAGGCCGACCGCCAGGCTTTCATAACTAAGAAAGCCCTCGAACAGATGATGCCCGCGGCGGCAGGCAAGGCCTCCACCGTAATCATAAAGACGGCCAAGAAAGGCGATGAAGACGCCATTATCGCGCGCCTTAAGAAGACGGTGCCTGGTGCCCAGTTCCTGACCTGGAAGGAAGCCTCAGGGCTCATGAAGTCGGTGACCAACAGCTTCGTCACCATCGACGCGCTGCTTACAACTGTCAGCTTCGTCATCGCTGCGGTTGTGATCTTCATCATTGTCTACGTGGACATTTCTGACAAAAGGCGCCAGATAGGTATCTTCAGAGCCATCGGCATCAAGTCATACCTGGTCAGCTCGACGTACATCCTCCAGTCGACTATCTTCTCGGTGGTGGGCGTGTTGCTCGGCTCGGCGATATTCTTCTTCGCAATCATCCCTTACTTCCATGCATACCCCTTCAAGATACCGCTGGGCGATGTCACCATGTACGTCAACATCGGCGGCTTCATCTGGCGCGCCGTGGCCGTCATCGTCGTCTCGATAATCAGCGGGATGATACCTGCGATACTCGCGACCAGGAAACCGATCCTGGACGAGATAGCGGGACAGTAGCGCACGCGGACCCCTTCGGTTCATTCCATCCGCGCTCCCGAATAGCCGGTAGACAAGGGAATTATTGCTGGCGGAGGTCATACCACCGCCTCGTCGGACTCTATCCTGCCATCACGTATCGAGACTATGCGCCGGGTGCTCTCGGCCACCATCGCGTCGTGCGTCACTATGGCGATGGTCTGTTCGAACTCGCGGTTGAGGTCGCTCACCAGCTCCATGAACCTGATTGTGTTAGCGGTGTCGAGCTCGCCGGTGGGTTCGTCTGCGAGGACCAGCGCCGGCTCCGTCACCAGCGCCCTGGCGATGGCCACACGCTGCTGTTCTCCACCTGAGAGCTGAGACGGCTTGTTCCTGGGGCGGTCGCTCAGCCCTACTTTGTCCAGCGCCTCCAGGGCGCGCCTGCGCCTCTCGGGCTGCTTGACCTTCAGGTAGCGCAGGGGCAGTTCGACGTTCTCCACGGCGGTGAGGATTGGCAGCAGGTTGAACTCCTGGAAGACGAAACCCACCTTCTCGCGCCTTATGTCAGCGAGGGCGGACGACGAAAGCTTGCCGGTCTCCATCCCGTCGATGGACACCGTGCCCGAGGTTGGTACGTCGAGGCACCCCAGCAGGTGAAGCAGCGTGGTCTTGCCGGAGCCTGACGGGCCGACGATGGCGAGTAACTCACCTTTCGCTATCTCCAGGTTGAGACCGTCGACCGCTCTGATGGTCGTATCGCCCATCTTGTAGACCTTGGTCAGGTCTCTGGTGCTCACTATACTCACTGTTACTCCTCCTTCAGTGAATCAACGGGGTTCAACCTCGCGGCGCGCAGTGCCGGGAACAGGCCCGCCACCGTTCCGAGAACAGTAGCGAAGATCACCGGCCCGACGATCACCATCGTGGTCACGCTGAATACGATCACGTTGCTCTTGTGCGTCGCCTGGTTCAGGAGGCTTATGGCGAGCAGCCCCAGCAGCATGCCGGTGATGCCCGCCATCAACCCGATCGCCGCCGCCTCCTCCAGGTACTCGCCCAGGATCGTCTTGACCTTGGCACCGATGGCCTTCTTCAACCCTATCTCGCGGGTGCGCTCCGAGACCGCCATCACCATGGTGTTTATCACCGACAGGCCGCCCACGAACAGCGCGATGAACGCTATACCCAGGATTATCGCGTTGAAGATGGTGCTCATCTGCGATATCTGTTTCTCTGAGTCGACAGGCGACATCACCTTAAACCGGGTTAAGGTCTTCTTCATGGTGGACGCGAGCGCTTCGATGTCGACGCCCGGCTTGGGCAGGACCACGATCGATTGGACGAGGTTGGTGACCGGGAGATAAGGGTTATCGGCCTGCAGGATTGCCATGCCGTCGGCGTAAGGGACGAACGCCCAGCCGTCGATCACTCCCATGGTGGTGTCCAGGATGCCCACCACCTGGAACTTCCTCCCCTTGAGGTTCACCGTCTGGCCCACCTTAGCTTTCATCTGGTTGGCGAGATCGGAGCCCAGGGCCACCTTGCCGCTCTCTCCCGCGCTCAGCAGTTTCCCCTTCGCCACCTTGATATCCTTGAAAAGGTCCTGGCTGTGCGCGTCTTCGTAGGCGACGATGAGCTGCGGGATGCTCATGCTCATGCCCTCCGTCACCTTCAGGTCGTTCATGAGTAGCCCTGAGGCGCTGGCCACGCCGGGGATCTGCTCGAGCTGTCTCGCGGCGGCAAGGTTGAGGAACTTGCCGGCCGCGTTCTGCATGTTGGTGCCTGCGGCCGACACGGTTATCTTTCCCGTGATGAACCCTTTCATGCCTTGGACCTGCTGGTTCAGGCGGGCGCTCATGCCACCTAGCACGGTCAGCGCGAAGATCCCCACCACTATCCCGAAGATGGTAAGGAAGGTCCGCCCTTTCCGCCTCCACATGTTCCGGAAGATGAAAGTCATAACGATGTCACCTTTCGTGCCTGTCCTGCCCGTGCTGCGACGAGCCCTTTGTCTTCGTTCGTCTTTTCGCCGACACGTTCGCCTCGTATCTCCGCTGGAAGTATTCGATGCATGCGAAAATATCTCCGAGGTTCTCGGCCAGTTCGTCAAGCTCCTTGCTTCCCTGGCGAGTCAAGTGAAATACCTTGCGGGTCGGCCCCGAGCCCTCGTCCATCAGCTCTGAGTCGATAAAACCATCGTCCTTCATGAGTCGCAGGGTCGGATAGATTATGGATGGGTCCATGTCCTCTGCGAAGACACCCAGCTCGCACATCTTCTTGAACAGTGCGTAACCGTGCGCGGGTTCCTCCGCCAGGAGCATGAGAATGATGGGGGAGGCGAAGAAATGTGGGGGTGTCCGCTGTCCAAAGGCCTCCCGCAGTCGAGAGTACGGCTTGTCATGGGTCTCTTCTTGTTTTACTGGTTCGGCATTTGCCATCCTACGCTCCTCGAAGCAGAGTCATCGGATGCTATCGGCAACGATCTATTATAACTTTAACAATATTATTGGGGAAATCATACCTGCAGGAAACGTTGAGCTTGCACGGTATGGTCCGGTAGGAAATAGAAGACATCGGCTGCGCCAGCGATAGAAACAGCCACAAAGGCTGAAGGCCACGTTCAATCTATTAAGAATCCCTTAATAGGGTCTGTTGCCAAACCACCGTTCAATCACGTGTCAAGGGCCAAACGCCTGTTTAATCTCGAGCAAGCGCCAAAGAGATCCAAGGCAAGGTCGGCAACGAAAGAGGCCATGCGTCTGCGGGCATAACCCGTCGTTTTATCGAGGCCTTTAAGCAGCCTCTTTATGTTCAAGGCGGTGGCGATCATGAGCGCCTGTATCTCGACCTTCTCAACTCCCCTTTGCTTCGCGCGTCTAAGTCCATGGCACCGTTTCGCTTCGCCGAACAGCCCCTCGAGTACCGTCTTGCGCGCGGCGAGAAGCTCCATTCCATTTTCAGACTTCCTGAACTCCTCCGCGTTTATGCGCACCTCTCCGAACGGCCTCGCTACAGAGCGCGCCTTCGCCGTTTGCTAGCCACGGCTTTACTAACTGAACCCCGGAAGAATGAAAAGTACTGAGCCTATGATCGCATCAAGTGTACTTATTTCTTTTGCCTACTCTTCACATTTTCCCGATCAGTGCAATTCTTAGGGCAACGGCGGATTGCAGTAGCTGCAGGGATGATAACCCTGGTTGACTGCGTCCTGCGCCGTTGGGAAGGTGACAAGGTTCTCTGGTTTTATCTTCTGCGCATAAGTACAACTCGGGTAGTGGTAGACATCACTGTTGACTAATCCTACGAAAGGCCCGCCATTTGGCGTGGGTGTAGGGGTCCGGGTCGGGGTAGGCTCGGGAGTGGTCTTCGCTGTTGTGATCTGCATACTACTTGCGTCAGCCGTTACTGTTTGACCTTCGCTTCCCTGAGCCTATCTGCTGGTGGTAAGCGCCGCTAACATATGACATTCATTCCGGCTTGCTTGTCCTGTCCGGTTCTGCTGCCTCCGGAATGACCAGCTTGAGGAAGGGGTCCATGGCAGTTCCCTCATAGCTTCC
>DATCGY010000161.1:0-11518 GCA_036508635.1 Candidatus Anoxymicrobiaceae bacterium | reverse complement strand
TCTTGCAACAACCATCGGCATGACCATTTCCGAAATGCCACATAACCGGGAAAACTCCCTCTGCTGTGGATACGGTGGATTATTTAATGACGGCAAAATTGCTAAAGTCGTGAAAACAGCTCTGGTCAAGCGTAAAGATTTGGCCGAAGCTGGGAAAAAGCATGTGGTGAGCTATTGCCCGGGATGCCATCTCTTGAACCATTATTTCCAACCCGGATATAAATCACATTACCTTTTGGAAGATGTACTCCTGGCTTTGGACGGAACGGTGGCAGAACCGTTTTCCATTTTTTACAGGCGCCTTGTTCGACCCCATATCGCCTGGAATCTTGCGAGCGTTGCAAGAAGCGCCCTTTCCTAAATCAAAAATGGAACGCGGGTCATGGTAAAGTATTCAGAAGTGGAACGCGAGAGGTGGCAATGCTACTGGAACGCCGGCAACAAGGCTTATACTTACGCATACGCGAGGCCGATACTTCCGGGTGTGAGCGAGCAATAAAAGAATAGGCTCGAAGAGCCTGAAGATAGATATCGCCATGTTCCTTGTGTGAAAGGAGAATGCCCGTGAACGCCTCGTTCTATGTGATCTACTTCATAGTGTTGCTCGCAGTCTACATCTTCTCTGCCTTCTGTTTGATGAGGATAGCGGACCGGCTGGGCGTAGAGAACAGCTGGTTCGCCTTCATTCCCTTCCTCAACTTGTGGCTCTTGACCCAGATGGGCGACAGGGATGATAGCTGGTTCATAATCATGCTCATCTTCATGTTCTGTTGCGGAATCGTGACGGCGGTCATGGCGATCCTGATCATGATGGACGTAGCTGAAAGGCTTGGCTTCGAGAACTGGTGGGGGGTACTGCTTATCATACCGATCTTCAACTTCTACGTTCTCTACAAGCTCGCTTTCACTGAGCCCAGGTAGCCCGCGCGGGTTCCGGAACGAAAAGATATGTGAAGCTCGCTGTCGCTTACAGCCCGGCGAGCTTCATGCATTCTGAAGGGTGACGGCCGCGGAAGAGCATCTGCTCGTGTATGGTCGTGCCCGAGAGCGGCAGGCGCTCACCCTCAATCTCAACCCACCCTTCCAGGCGCGAAAGCCAGCGGAAATAGAAAGGCCGCGCGAAGCGCGTGGAGTGGATGAGCCCGATCAATGGTCTGGGCAGGCCGGTCATCTCGAGGAGCACCTGGGTCTCTATCACCGTCTCGGCATCCATCGAGAAAACCCCCCGTGCGGGCGTATCGGCACCGCCGAAAGACACGTCGATACGCCGCGGGTACGGGTGGAGGCAGGCGGGGTCGCGCGTCCAACGCGAGTACGATACCTCTATCTCCGGTGATTCCATCACGAGCCTTCCGCCCCTGCTGAGCAGGAACATGTAGATCTTGTCGTAATCCCAGGCTTTCTGCATCGTGATGTCGGACCATACTATGGCGAGGTCGCCCGAGACGACGTGCCCCCAGTGCCAGTTGTCCACGACGTGGGTTATCGGCGCCTCGCCCCAGTTGTGGTCGTGGTACCCGTGACCGTTCTCGAGCTCGACCGTCCTGCCACCGACCGTGAGCCTGCCGTGGACGCGCGCCGCCGGTACGGGGACCAGCCAGCCCATGGTATTGAAGCGCGGGAAAGGCAGGATGTTTACCGCCGTTCCCGGTTTCCATCCCGGTACGGTCGGCTCGAAGACGAGGTCGATCGAATCACCTTCCACCTGGACATGGACTTCGTAACCGCTCCCGGTATCGCGCGCGTAACTCTCTCCGATCCTGACGTCGCACCTGTCAAGGGACGCGCTTAAGAGCCCTCTCGGGGGAAAGACATAATGCTTGGAGTGCGCGCCTTCAGGCGTGTATATGGATAGCTGGACCGTGCACTGCCTGGTCCATGGCCTCGAGTAATTCATCGGCCACAGTATCGCCACCGCCGAGTAGCCTTCATCGAAATGGGCGTGGAAGTACCACCACTCGTAATGAAAGCCTTTTTGCGGGTGGAGCGCGTCCTCTCGTGGCTGCAGGCCCACGTTCAACTCGTCGCCGGTCCTGTTGCCCGGGCTACCCGCCCTGGAACCGCCGTACGCACGCTGCCGGCCCATGTCGCACCCTCCCCGCTTGCCTGGTGAAAGCATACCACTGCGGCATTGCGCCGGCCCGAGCTTTACGGGCCCGGACGTCGGCTGCTCTGGGGTGTCGGTGCTTTGGTGTATACTCAATTTTGCTCGCATTGCGCAAAGCGCGAGCGGTTCAGAGGCAACATTGAGGGAGGTCCGGATGGCTGGAATCATAGTGGCAATCGTCGTTGTAGTGCTTATCCTGCTGACGCTTCCTTCGTTCAGGCGTATCGGCCCGACGCAGGTCGGACTCGTCACAAAGCGCATCTCGTTCAAGGAGCTGTCCGAGGATAACCCGGTGGCGCTCGCCGGTGAGGCGGGATACCAGGCCGACCTCCTGATGCCGGGCCTCCGCTGGAAGTTCTGGTTTCTCTTCAAGGTCGAGAAGTTCCCGTGGGTACAGGTGCCCGCCGGCGAGATCGGCGTCGTGATCGCCCAGGTCGGTGACCCGCTGCCGATAGGGGCCAAGTCGGCCGTCTACAAGAACGACTTCGGCAACTTCGCCGACCTCGAGGACTTTGTCCAGAACGGGGGTCAGAAGGGCGTTCAGAGGCCGGCGCTCCCACCCGGCACCAGCGCGCCGATACACCCCGTGGGCTTCCTCGTGATCACAAAGGCCAGGGTCTACGGAGTACCGATATCGCCCGAGCTCAAGCGGCTCACGAGCATGGATGGAATAATCACGTGCGAGTCGTTCGGGCTCGCGCCGTGGCAACTCGAGCTGGTGCGCATAACCCCGCAGCCGAGCCCCGAGGGCGGCGCGGTGATGGACGTCGTCGGCATCGTCACGACTTTCGAGGGGGAGCCGCTGCCCTCCGGTGATATTGCGAGCAGGCTCGGAGGTTTCGCCGATGTCGGACAGCTCGAGGTGGCCCAGGGCAACGACCTCCAGCTCATCGAGCTGCTCCTCGGAAGCAAGAACAACCTTCACAACAACTACCAGGATTACCAGGCGTTCCTCGATAACGGGGGCAAGATAGGTCTACAGCACGACCCGTTGCTCTACGGGGCCTACGCGCTCAACCCGTTCCTCGTCCAGGTCGAGCTCGTGCCCATGCTGGTCGTCACGCAGGGCCAGGTGGGGGTTATCAAGGCGTATGTCGGGCTCTCGACCGAGGACACCTCAGGTATCGAGTTCAAGTTCGGCTCGCTCGTCAGGCCCGGACACAGGGGCATCTGGCAAGAGCCGCTGCGCACCGGCAAGTACTCTATCAACCCCCGCGTCTACCAGGCCGAGATAGTGCCGACCGCCATCTTGACTCTCAACTGGGCCGATGCCACCTCCGCGGCGCATAACCTCGATCGACAGCTCAAGCAGATCGTGGCCAAGAGCCGCGAGGGCTTCGTCTTCGCTATCGACCTGCAGGTGCAGATACACGTGCCCGACACCAAGGCGCCAAGGGTCATCTCGATGGTCGGCACCATGCAGAATCTCGTCAACGAGGTGCTGCAGGCCGCCGTGGGCAACCACTTCAGGGACAAGCTCCAGAGCATGCAGGCGGTCCAGTTCATCGAGACCCGCCAGGATGTCCAGGAGCAGGCGTTCGAGCACATCAAGAACAAGCTCGACGAATACCAGGTCGAGACCAAGGGTGTCTACATCCAGGACGTTATTTTCCCACCCGACATGGTAAGGGTGCTCACCGAGCGAGAGATCGCGCGCCAGGAGATCGAGACCTACCAGAAGCAGAAGGATGCCCAGACCCAGCGAATATCAACAGAGCAGGCCAAGGGTACGGCCGACATGCAGGCGCAGCTCGCAGCCTCACAGGTGGGCGTCGAGATCAAGCGCAACAACGCGAGCGCCAGGAAAGCGGAGGCCGACGGCGAGGCAACCTACATCCGTGACACCGGCGCCGCGAAGGGTGCCGAGGTCGAAGCCGTGGGCATGGCCCGGGCCAAGGCTTATAAAGAGCAGGTGAGGGCCCTGGGGCAGCGTCCCACCGCCCTGGTGAACGCGGTCGACGCTCTTTCCCGCAGCGGGCAGAAGTTCGTACCGAACATCCTGCTGATCGGAGGCGGAGGCGGCGGACAGACTCTCGAGGGCCTTGCCGCCCAGCTCATGGGGGTGCTCGAAGGCCGCGAAGAGGAGATGGCCGCCGTTGTAGCCGAGGCGCCCAAGGCCAAGCGAGCGCCCGGAGAGACAGCCGGGGCAGGGTCGATGCCGATGCCGGAGCAGCCACCCGCTCCGCCCAAGCCCGAGGAGCCACCCGCTCCGCCGGAGCCCGAAGAGCCACCGGTGTAGGCCGGCCGGTTGGGGCGGGCCGGTTATAGGCCGACCGCGGAGTTGTTTAACTGGCCGTCGTTGAAGTCGTTGGGGCTGACGGAGTTTATCCTGGTGTCGAGCTGGTTGACGTAGTCATTTATTGTCGTGCTCGAACCACCGGCGGAAGGCGAGGTCGACGGCGAGGTCGAGTTCGACTGTTTGGAGCCGCTTCCACATGACGCGACGGCCAGCGACACCAGCAGGAGGCCAGGAGCGCGCCCTGGGGGACCTTACCAGCCTTTTTATTGCTCGTCATGCGAACCATGTGGGTACGGCCCGAGATTGACTTATGCGCGCCGGGGTGATATTTCCTGATATAAATGATGCCAGCCACCGTTGACCCGACGGGCAGGCCGGTTGCGGCACTGAGAGTCGAGAACCTGAGAGACGATGCGGAAATTTCATGGATGGAGGGGCCGTGAATAACGTTCTGGCTTACCTGTACAAGTTTGCGTCAGGCCTGTTCGAGATCTTTGGCAGGCTGTACATATTCAACTGGTTCTCGCCGCCGGTCAAAGAGGTCGTTCGAAACGTCCGCTATGCGAACGAGAACCGCAAGCAGGCAATGGACATTTACATCCCGTACGGCGAGCCGCCTTTCCCGGTGATGGTCTACATCCACGGCGGAGCGTTTCATCTCATGGACAAGAAGAGCTACAAGCGCATAGCACGGCGCTTTGCCTCAATGGGTTACGTGGTGCTCAATATCAATTACAGGCTCGCCCCACGGTTCAAATTCCCCGCCGCATACCAGGATATCGACATGGCGGTCGCATGGGCGCGTGACAACGCGGTGCGCTACGGTGGGGACGCTAGCAGGATGGTCCTCGCCGGCGACAGCGCCGGCGCGACGCTCTCGAGCATGTACGCCTCCGCGCTGCGCTCCCCGGAGCTGCTCGAGCCGTTTTCAATCGAGGGAGCCGTTCCGCCCGAGACTATTAAAGGTCTGCTCCTCTTTTACGGTGGGTACGACATGGATACGATCTGCGATACAGGCTTCCCGTTTATCAAATGGTTGTGCGAGGGTTTCTACGGGCAGGAGCCCCAGGCCTACTCGGCACGAGTCGAGATGGCCTCCACGGCGCGTCACGTAGACTCGGGATATCCCCCGGTGTTCCTGGCCTCGAGCGACACCGACCACCTGCATACCGAGTCCGTCGCCTTCGACCAACTCTTGACCGAGGTGGGGGTTCCGCACAAGACGGTCTTCTTCAGGAAGAAGGACCACCCGATAGCTTTCAAGGGGCATGGCTTTCTCAGCATCTCGTTCGGTGAGCTCCAGCGCATCTCGTTCGCCGAGGCGCGCAAGTTCCTGGAGGGTCTTCAGTAAGCTGAGTCTTGCGATTATCATGACATCCGGCCAAACACGCTGCACGGAGGCGTCAGGTTGAAAGAATTCCATGGCAAGGTAGTCGTCATCACGGGAGCGGCCGGCGGCATCGGAAAAGCCACCGCCATGGAGTTCGCGAATCGCGGCGCCCGCATCGCGGCGTGCGATATTGACGTTGAAGGTCTTCGCGCCCTCCGGGCCGAGATAGAGGAGTCGGGCCGGGAGTGCTATGTCGAGGCGGCCGACGTATCTGATGCGTCCCAGGTCGAGAGGTTCTGCCGGAACACGTACGAGGAAATGGGTCGCGTGGACGTGCTCGTCAACAACGCCGGCGGCGCCTGCTCGGGAAGGTTCGAGGAGATGAGCCTGGACGACTGGCGCTGGATAGTCGGCCTCAACCTCTGGGGCGTGATTCACGGGTGTCACTACTTCTACCCTCGTATGATAGAGCAGGGCGGAGGAGGTCACATAGTCAATATCGCGTCCGTGGCCGGGCTCGTACCGTTGCCGTTCGCCACGGATTATTGCACGACGAAGTGGGGAGTCGTCGGCTTCTCCGAGACCCTCAGGGCCGAGGCGGCACTTCACGGGATCGGGGTCTCAGCCGTGTGCCC
Source organism: Candidatus Anoxymicrobiaceae bacterium (assembly GCA_036508635.1). GTDB lineage: Bacteria > Actinomycetota > Geothermincolia > Fen-727 > Anoxymicrobiaceae > FEN-727. The sequence continues at coordinate 5,207 of DATCGY010000161.1, read as the reverse complement.
GGGCTTCGTCAACACCGGCATCGGCAGGAACGCCAGGATAGCGGATGGCGCGACGGAGCCGACCGAGGAGGAGAGGGAGAGGACCGACCGCATCTGGGCGGCGATCGGCGCCGGGGCAGAGAAACCAGCCCTCGCCGTCATCCGCGCCGTGGAGAAGAACATAGCGGTCGCCAGGTCCGGATTCACCTCGTATTTCATGGATACCGCCTACAGGTCGAGCAGGCGGTTGGTGGGCTTTTTCACATTTTTGTTGGCGCGCGTCAACGACCATTTCATGGAGTAGGGCAGAAAAAGGGGTCAGGTCTTTTATTGTTTGCTACTGTCCTCTGCACAAGATAACCATAGAAGCAAACAATAAAAGACCTGACCCCTTTTTCCTTCCGGGCATCAGCTCCGTCCATCTCAAAGCGACCCTGTTTTATGTCCTCCCCGGGGCTCATCAACGGAAAATCATACTTGACAGAACTTCAGTATGGGGTTACGGTACTGATATGTCAGTACCGCACTGAGGACAGAACCCTGGTCGGGAGATGAGACGCGATGAGGATGGATCCGGCCGAACGAAAGGAGCAGGTCCTGGCGGTGGCGGCGCGCGTCTTTGCCGAGAAAGGGTACCGGGCGGCGAACATCACCGACATCGTGAACGACGCCGGTATCGGCCGCGGGACGTTCTACCTCTACTTCAATTCAAAGAAAGACGTCTTCCTCGAGATAATCGAGCTTTACTTTTCCGGTTTCACCAAACTCCTGGCGGAGAACAAGGCGAGGCTGAACGAAGCGGTCAGAGGGGATATGAGCGTGCTGGGCATATGGCGCGACAACATGGTCAGGATACTAGAGTACCATCGGGACAACGCCGACATCACGTCGGTTATATACCGGGACGCGCTTGGAAACGACGAACATTTCGCCACCAGGGTTAACGAGCTCGCCGGCGTCGCCCGGAAGCAGCAGAAAGAGGTGTTCCGAATCATGCAGAAAGCCGGGCTCATACGCGAGTGCAACCTCGATATCGTCACCACCATCATCCTGGGTTCGATGATCGACGTGATAATGGAGCACGTCGTCGGACGCAAGAACCCCGACCTCGAAGCCCTCAGCGACGAGATCATCGAATACCACGTGCGCGCACTGATGAGCGAAGATGTGGCGCGTCTCTACGAGAACTCGTCGGCTGTGCCGCGTGAGGAGAGGGCGGCCGGGCGCGGGATAAAAGTCGGACGTTGACAGTGGGAGTCCCAGCCGGAAATGAGCACTAAGGAGGCCAAGATGAACGGGACGCAAGTCAAGAAGGCGCCGTACGCGGGGTGGCACAAAGCGGTACTGATCGGATGCCTTGTGATCGCCGTGCTGGGGACGCTCGGTGTGATCGGCGCGATGGTCAAGATGACGGGAACGATCGCTGATTACGGCGGCAGCGTCGGGCCGGCTTTCTTCGTCGTCTTCATCATGGTGATGTTGTCGCTATGGCTGTTCGCCGGCTCAGGCGCTCTCCTCATCTACATCGCCAAAACCGGCACCGACATCAAAGCCATTCTCGAAGCCGGTCAAGACTAGTCATCGAGGGGTTCAAGATGAAACGCTCTCAGAAGAAGAGGCTACACAGATGCGGCTCGGGCGTGGCACTGCTGCTGGCGGCTTCGATGTGCCTGGCGATGTTCACTCCAGCCTCGGGTGTCGCAAAGACGCCTGGTGCGGCGACCGCGGGTGGAGCGACGTTCGACCTGTACAGCACATATCCCGAACAGATGCTTGCGCCCGCCACCGGTAAGACATCGACGTCCATGCCGCTGGACGTGCGCAATATCGAATCGAGGGGCAGTGGCAAGGTAGCGCTGTCGGTGACCCCGGACACGGCGGGCTTTGCGGCAACGATAAAGCCCGCGACGGTCTATCCGACGGGCAACAACGGTAAAGCGAGCGCGCGAATATACGTGAACTGCTCGAAGAGCACGCCCGAGGGCACCGTCGGTTACGTGAAGGTAACGGGAAAGCGTGGCAACGAATCGCACCGCATCTGGCTCAAGGCGACGGCCACCTCGTCGCTGCCGTCCCTCGTGATGTCCCGTGGCGTTCCGTTCACCGGTCAGGGCCACCAGGACAACGAGCTCCAGACATTCGTGGGCAAGCCGGTCGTATGGCATGTCGCGGCGAAGAACAACGGCGCCGATACCGACACCTATAAGCTCGGGTTCAAATCCGATTTTCCCTGCGACGTGACATTCAGGAACCAGAGCGGCAGGAAAGTGAGCACCGTCAAGCTCAAGGGGATGACGACAAACCTGCTGTATCCCAAGCCTTACGAGCTGACCGCGGAGGTGACGCCTCGCATCGAGCTTGTAAAGAACCAGCCCAGGGACGTGACGCTGGTCCTCGGCCCGGGAAAGAATACCGGAGCCCGGCCCGAGGTCAAGGTACAGGTGGTCAACCCCGGGATGCTGTTCTGTGTGAACGACCAGCAGGGTATCCGCCCGCACGCGCACCAGGTGATGCCCTCGGAGTCCACGACGTTCCTCTTCCACGTCACCAACACTGGTAAGAAGACAGAGGACGTGAAGCTCGCGCTCGGCGGTGACACCACCAGGTGGATGGCAAATATGGGCAGAGCCGATATAAGGGCTCTCGCGCCGGGCGCAACGGCGACGAGCTTGCTCAAGATGACGGCGCCGAGAGACGGCGTGAATGGCGAGCGCGGGCAGTTCGTTGTGACGGCGCGGAGCGGGGGCCGGAGCGAGGCCGTGACGGTTGCCTCCGAGGTCACGGATACGCCGAACGTCTACTTCTGGTCCGTCGATTCCATGAACCCCGAGTATCTCTACCTGAACCGGGCCGGGACGGGCAAGGGCAAGGACGGCGACTGGCTGATGCCGAACACGCAGGCCTTTATCTCCCAGGGCGAGAACTACACCAACGCTAAAGACTACCTGCCGTCCGCGACCGACATGAACCACACGAACGCGATGGCCGGCACGTACACCGGCACCCAGGGGATATTCATGGTGGGCGGCACGTTCAAGGGCTTCACCAAACACGACGAGGTGCTCTCGGGCGACAATACCATGGACCTGATGCGCTACGGCGCCGACGGCAAGCCGATCCAGCGAATCTTCGAGGTCGCAAAAGAGCAGTCCGGCGGCAAGGCGCTCACCGGGTTCTGGTCGAACAAGAACTGGCTGTCCGACCTGGAGGCGCAGCGCTCGGTCGATGTCGAGGGGCAATCCGAGAAGTGGCCGCTGTTCTTCGAGCCGCCATACAAGTACAGGGCGGCGGGCGATCCCAAGACCGACAATGACCCTTCGGACCCGCTCTCGGCGACCGCCCGGTCACTGTTCCACACCAACAACGGCAAGACGATCGTCCTGCCGACGATACTGGGCGAGTTCGACATGTTTTACGGGTTGAGGCTGCTCAACACGCCGATTGCCCTTCTGTTCGGCAAGAACCCCGGAATGCACGAGGAGGACCGCTACATATACAGCGAGTTCCAGAGGACCATAACCGAAGAAGACCCCGATGTCTCGTATATAAACATCGGCGACCTAGACAACACCGGGCACTTCACCGGGGCGTCGTGGGCGCAGGACGAGTGGGTGAAGAGCTCGAAAGGCACCGCGTACGACACGAACATATACTCACCGTGGGTGAGACGCGACGAGTGCCTCGACATCGCCCGCGAGGCGGACGCGCTGTTCGGCGATTTCGTCGGGACGCTCAAGGCGCGGGGCGAGTACGACAACAGCACGATAGTCCTGCTCTCCGACCACGGCATGGAGAACCTGAAGGACCCGAAGAAAGGCTACCAGGTAATCGACCTTCGCGATATCTTGCGCGACAACGGGCTGCTCAGGTTCGAGGATTACAACGAGGCGGGTGGGACCGAGATAAACCTGATCTGGTCGGACGACCCGGTCAAGACCGCCAAGGTGCAGAAGACACTCGAGGACTACACTATCGATGATCCCAAGCTTGGGAAGGTGCACCCGCTGGCGGTCATCAACCGCAAGGAGATGAAGGAAGGCAAGGACTTCGGGTCCAAGGGCAAGGTGCTTCCGGGGGAGCTCTACTCCGACTACTGGATCAACCACCCCGACCCGGTGAACGGGGAGCAGTGGCCCGACCTCTTCGTGTTCCCGCTGTACAACTACCAGGTAGTCGCCCACGGGGACGCGCTCTCGACCGGGATAAACAACGTCGGTTTCAGCTTGGGCATCCGCATGCCCGACGAGGTGAAGGTGGGGTTCCCGGCGGCGCACGGCGGTCTGCAGACCGAGGCCATTCCGCTCATTTTCAAGGCTCCGGCGTCGTACCAGGGTTACAAGCCGGGGACCGTGAACAACACGGCCGTGCGCATCGGCGACATCGCGCCAACGATATACGAGATACTGGGCTGGCCCGCCCCCTCCTGCGTCGACGGCAAACCCCTGCCTTGAAAACCCGAGAAAGAGGGGGTCAGGTCTTTTATTGTTTGCCAGAAGAGGGGGTCAAGTCTTTTATTGTTTGCTATTGTCCTTTGCTCAAGATAACCGCAGTAGCAAACAATAAAAGACCTGACCCCCTCTTTCCCCTCAAGATAACCGCAGTAGCAAACAATAAAAGACCTGACCCCTTCTTCTGCATCCCCCTTGAAAAAACAGGTCTGACCTACAAGACTTGAGGTTGATGAAAAGAGTATTCAACAAATATGTGGCAGCGGTTGTGCTGCTGGTGCTCGTGCTGGCGACGGGCGTGAAGATAAGCTCGGCCGTCGCGGAGGCGCCGGGGCGGGATTGGAACGCAAAGAGCCTGCGGCGCATCGACCGGTCCCGGACGACCTTTTCTTTCGCCGTCTTCGGCGACAACCAGAACTCCGTCAGCGTGTTCGGCGACCTCATAAACAAGGTGAACGCCGATAACACATCGTTCGCCATCGACAACGGCGACCTGGTTGCAAGCGGCGACATAGTGAAGTTCAGCTTCTTCATAAACCAGGCGCGGCACCTTCGAAAACCGCTCCTGACCAATATAGGCAACCACGAGCTGTACATGAACGGGCGGGGGCTCTACTACGACATCATGGGCCCGTTCTACTACTCGTTCACGGTCGGGCAGGCTTATTTCATCGTGGTTGATGACGCCAATACCGTCGGGCTCGACCCGTGGCAGAAGGCGTGGCTCACATCGCAGCTGCAGAAAAGCCAGGCATTCAAGTACCGTTTCGTCTTCATGCA
>DATCGY010000160.1:0-4251 GCA_036508635.1 Candidatus Anoxymicrobiaceae bacterium | reverse complement strand
GAGCCGGGACCGCGTCGTCGTCTACGCCTGCCTCAATGAGGGGGCCGACGCCGAAATCGCAAAGACCAACATCACCAAGCAGGTCAAGATCGATACCGAGATATCGCCGGATGAGATACACATCGAGGCACCCGATCAGATAGAGAAGCGCCTGTTCGAGCGCACCGGCCTGAAGGCGGAATGGGTAGTGGACAACAGGCCTCTGCACGTATGAGCAAATGGCTTGATCACAACAAACGCGGGGTCACATGATCATATGTGGCCCCGCTCTCTTTGATCGTCTCCCGCTTGAGCCTTGAGTGTTATGTCGGCTTCTGGTGATGTCAATAGTCCAGATGGTGTGGGTGGGACGGATCGATGGTACTTGACTAAGTGCTAGAGGCCAATATAGATTTGAGTTGAACTATTAATCAAGATAATGATTTTTAGGCCGGTCCCTAACTAAAAAGGACGGCAACTTACGCCGAGTCAGAAGATACCTGTTTAGTTAGCGCCTGGCCTTTCTATTTCTCCCGAAAGCAATCATCGCGAAATCTGGTGGGTTACTCGTTCTCGAGCTCCCAGGAGGGTGGTGGGATGGGCTTGGTGGAGGATATTTTCTTCTTTTTCTTCAAGCTGCCGAAAAGCGCGCGAGGCATTGTCACCGCGATGAGCCCCATCCAGAGAAGGACCGGCAGGCCCGTCTGGAATACGCTCGACTTTAGGAACGACACCATCATGTCGGCGCCGGAGAGGGCCGAGCCCAGCCCGGTCCTCACGGTCGAGGTCAGCACCGAGAGCGCATCGATCTGCACTTGCGCTTCCTGGATCCCTCCTAGTGACACGTCCAGGTTCCTGGTGATGCCCGCGCGATGGTCGGCGATCATCCTGTTGAGCTTCTTTAGCCCCTTGCCGATGAAGAACAGCAACGCGATCAAGATGATACCGAAAAGGATTATCGCCAGCGCGCCGATGACCTCGAATATCTTTGCTACCAACATCAGCCCCCTGCTCGTGCCGGTTTGCGGTACAGACAAACAATATATAAGAAAACATGCAACAGGACAAAGGGGCTCGCGTAACAACCTGGATGAGTGACCGATACGCCCGGCTGTGAAATAATCGCTGCGTCGGACGTGACCCACACCGCCCCATCTACTTTATAATTAACTGCAAGATGGATGACAAGATGCACGACGTTCAGAAAACCGGCCCGGAACAGGTCGCAAATGACCTGAAGCAACTGCGGCATGCCATGGCGCAATTCCTCCGGGAGAACAAGGATTCGCTCATCGCCGAGATCGGCGAACTGATAAGAACGCAGATCCCGAACTACGAATCGTTCCCCACAGAAGTCTTCGCCGATGTCCGCCAGTCATTCCGCGACTTCGTACAGCTGTACATGGACTACTTCGAGGCTGCCGAGCTCCCCATAAAGTTTATCAAGAGTCTCGCCACGGATGTCGGGAGGAAGCGCGCCGGGCAGGGGATGCGCCTCGATGAGATCATCAGCTCGTTCGATCAGGGGGAGACTTTAGTATGGAACGCGGCGACCCGGGCGCTGCTGCCGGCGGGGTCCTCCAGTCAGTCGTGGGTGGAGGTCGGCAACATGCGCGACCGGTTCAGCAAGAACGTAAGGCACTACATGCGGCGCGCCTACCTGAGCGAAGAGCAATCCGCCACGGAGCGGCAGCTCCAGGAGTTCAGAGCGCTGGCTAGTCTCGGCCAGACAATTGTCTCCAGCGTGGACCTCGAGAAGGTGCTCGGGCAGGTCCTTGAGGTAACGACCAGCCTCATGGCGACCAAGATGGGCGCCGTTCTGCTGCTCGAACCCGACAAGAAGAACCTGGACGCGGTGGTGGACATAGGGTTGGCCCGCTCCTGGTCATCGCACGAGAAGATGCTCGTGAGTAACAGCCTGGCCGGTGTCGCGCTGCAGAGGCATGAGCCGGTACTTGCGAGAGACGATGAGCTATCGGGTTTCGAGCTCCCTCGGCCGGCGGCGGGGCGTAAGATACGATCGGCCCTATCCATACCGATTACGGTAGACGATGAAGCGATTGGCGTAATCGAGCTTTACGACACCACCCCGCGGTCGTATACCAACCTGGAGATAACGATGCTGAAGACGTTCGGTCCACAGGCGGGCGTCGCCATAAAGAACGCGAGGCTCTTCCGCGAGGAACAGAAGCGCCGAAGGCAGGCGATACTTCTTACCGAGGTGGCGCAGGCAATAAGCGAGACCCGCGACCTGGACGAGCTGCTCGAAATGATCGCGGAGAAGGCCGCCGTCGCGCTGGGGGTGGACCGGTGCTCGCTCTACTTTTATGAGCCCGAGGCCAACGCTCTGACCTTTATGGCGGGCTATGGCCGCAGCACGTTGCAGGTCTGGCTGCTAAACCAGTTTCACCTCCCGATGACTGAGTCGGGACAGGCTACCGCGAGGGCGCTTCGCACGAGGAAGCCGGTGCTCGCGGAGGACGTGGGTGATGAGCTCAGCCTGGAGTCAAGGATCTTCAGGGGGCCGGGGGTCCGGTCTTACCTGCAGGTTCCGCTTGTGGTCAAGGACGACCTCATTGGACTGATGAGCCTTGATTTTACCTCCAGCGAGGTCAAGTTCTCGGCGGACGACATCGCCCTCGCGGATTTGCTGGCGCGCCAGGCGGCGATCGCGATTCAGAACCGGAGGCTTCAGGAGAAGTTGTTCGAGCAGCAGCTCACGATAAAAAACGCGGAGATAAATGAGAGGTTGTACCACGAGAGAGAGAAGAGCGAAGCCGTCCTCAAGGCAACTCCCGACGCCGTCCTGGTGATCGACCGCGAGAACAGGGTAGTGCTGTCAAACCCGGCCGCGGAGTTCATGACGGGCTGGAGCCAGAACGAGGCTGAAGGCCGCAACTGCCACGAAATCCTCTACGGGTCAGCCACCGAGCCGGGGCAGTGCCCGGGGCCGGAGTGCCCGATAAACAAGATGTTTTCCGGTGAGTACGTGGCGTACAGCGAGGACGACATCGTGACCCGGTCCGGGCGCCGGATACCCGTCGGCGGGACTTTCGCGCAGATACTCGGGCCGGACGGCAACGTCGAGAACGTCGTTGCCGTCTATCGTGACATGAGCGAGCAGAAAGAACTCGAGAAGTTCGCGCTGATGCAGCGCGAGATGGACATCGCCTCGGGCATCCAGACGAGTCTGCTGCCACGCGAGAGGCTCCTCGTCGGCGGCGTCAACGTGCAGGCGAGGCAGCAGCAGGCCCGCCTGGTCGGCGGGGACTGGTACGACTACTGGAGCTATGGCGATAAGGTATTCCTCGTGATCGGTGACGCCTCCGGAAACGGCGTCGGCGCGGCGCTCTTCGCGACGATGGCGATGAGCGCGGTGCGGGTGGAGGCGCGAGAGCACAACAAGATCATGGAGATCATGGAACACGTAAACCGCAGCCTATACGTCGCAAACCATACGGACAGCTTCGTGACCGTCTTCTTCGCCGTCCTGGACCTTTCCACCATGACTATCAGCTACTCCAACGCGGGGCACGAAGAGCCGCTCTGCATCGGAAGCGACGATAAGACTCCCGATTCACTGACCTCCGACAACAGGTCTCTGCTCGGGATATTCTCGCGGGCGGACCTTGACGTGAGACGCCGCAAGCTCAAGGCGGGCGAGCGTTTGGTCCTGTTTACCGACGGCGTTATTGACGCGAAGAGCGCGAAAGGCAAGTTCTACGGGCTAAAGAGGCTGAACAGGTATGTGACCTCAAATCGCGACATGCCTGCCGACGAGTTCATCAGTTCTCTTATCGATAGCGTTATGGATTTCGCCGACGGAGAACCCAAAGATGACATGACCGTCATGGTCTGCGACATCCCCTAGGGTTGATCCCTTGTTGTCCTCGCGGTGGCGTCACTTATAGGCGCTGGCTCGGATATTCATTTCTGTAACGCGGCAGCTCTTGGGGTTCGCGGTACGATTTTTCCTCGTGGCATCGCGCATAAGGAGTGCGTGGCAGCTATAAATCTTGATCCGCGGCGGAGTACTCGGAAAAATGCACCCCTCACCAATGAGTCAGTTAGAAATGAATATCTGAGCTCAGAGTGGATGAGAACCACCGCCGCTGCGGAGTACTGCGGAGATAAACGCCTTTCGCTCACCCAATAATAGGCAGACTGATTTCCTGGCAATGGACAACACGCCACACCCCTGATCTTACGTTGATTTATTATTCTCCTTTTCTTACCGCTCAAGGTGTGTGGCGGTGGAGTGTCGGCAACAAC
>DATCGY010000159.1:0-2497 GCA_036508635.1 Candidatus Anoxymicrobiaceae bacterium | reverse complement strand
CGCAGATGGAGTACATGGCCGAGGGCTAGGCGTCGCCGAGCGGAGGCGCGCCAGCCGGCTGGTACTGTCCTAGCTCAGGCCGAGCGCATATCTGTAATTACGATTGGGAGGTAAAGAGGATGCTGAAGTGGGCTGTTGTATTCTTGATCATCGCGATAGTAGCGGCGGTCCTGGGGTTCGGCGTGCTCTCTGGCGTGGCGGCTACGATCGCCGAGATACTGTTCATCGTGTTCCTGATTCTCCTGATCGTCTCGTTTATTTTCGGAGCGAGAGGGCGCCACGGCGCTTAACGATCGGGAAGTCGGGACTCTAGAAGCATCACCCGGTCGCGTATCGTAATCATCAAGAGTCCATTGGCTCAGATGCGGCAACTGAGTTGCCAGCAGGTAGTCTCACCTGACTTTCAGCGTGAACCCCTGTTACTGTTTTGGAAGTCTGTGAACTACGGGTAAAAAGGGAATATAAACGCTCGAACATAGCTCGAAAAAGATGAAAACCGGGCTCTCGGGCCGCCGTTCTTCGGACCTGAGAAACCCCTATTTATCCCTTAAGGGCTATTTCTCAAAACTCGACAGACCCGGCAACCACAAGTAATGCCGTCAATTCTCGTTGCAGGACGAATCCTACCACGCACCGAGCCTTTCCAGCAGTCAGCACTCCTGTACCTCGATTTCTCGTTTCCCCCTATAAAAGCGAACATCTCCTGGTTCCCGTTGACGACCTCCGCCAGCACGGCGGCGTCCACGGTGCCGATGATGCCGACCACGAGGTCGGGGTTGGCTTGACCCTACGCGCCGCCGGCCTCGACTCTTCCGACGACCATGCCCAGTTGAGCCGGCCTGCCGGAGCTCGGCGCACTTCCGTCCCGCTCTACCTCCAGAGATACGCTGACGATGCGGTCGGCGCTCGCCGGATCGAAGCTGAACCTGTGTGTCTGGAGGCCTTCCTTCAAATCGAGCGTCCCGAGCGCGGTTCCATCCATTCGGAGGGTGGCGCTAGCCGGACGGGCGAACGGGTATGTGTCGCCCAGCCCGAGTTCCACTCCCAGGACAGAGACGCCCGCCGGCACTGTTAGGACGAGGTCCGCCCTCCGGTGTGCCCGCCTCGCCGGCGCGGCCTTTCCGGGGGCGAGCGGATACCAGCCGCGGCCGAGCCAGGTCGATTCCGCGCCTATCCACGGTGAGATGGATGGCGGTGGAGGAGAGCCCCGCGAAAAGCGTGCGCTCAAGTAGCCTGCGCCAGGCACGAGGGCGCGGGGGGAAGTGGGTAGACCCAGCCTCACGAGCGCGTCCCTGACCGTGGCCCTGGCCTCCGGCGCGAGGGCACCCGCTTTTGCCAGAGATACGAACCGCCACCAGCGGTAGTTCGCCTCGGCGCTCACGCTGCAGAGCATGGCCGTGGCTGCCTCCGCGACGGGTGGCCTGTCGCCTCGCCTCGCCAGCAGGCAGCAGAACGAGCGGCCGTTCTGGACCTTGCACCTCACGGGCACGAGGCCGGCGCTGCGGAACAGCCCGAACCACTCCGCGATGCCTATCTGCCGCTCGGTGATGCCCTCGGACGAGCCGGGAAGAGGCTCGTCGCCCTCCCACGAGAGATACTCCGATGCAAGCGCGAACCTCCCCCCGGGCTTGAGCACGCGCCTTACCTCGTTGAAAAAAGCGAGAGTGTCGGCCGCGTGGTGGGCCGACTCGGACTCGGCGACCAGGTCGAAGCTCCCTGAGGCGAACGGCAGTCGGTGCATATCGCCGCGCACGCGCTCGAAGAAGACGCCGGTCTCCTCGATGTAGACGTCGGCGGTCTCCAGCCCGATGTAGAGCTTGGTAAGGGTGTCGAGGGCGACCACCGATGCGCCCCGCCGCGCCAGGGCCGCGGAAGACCAGCAGCGCCCGGCCCCCACGTCCAGCACCGTCATGCCTGGGCGGGAATTTCGAAGCGCGAAGCGGTCGAAGTTGTCACCTATCTCGCACCAGAGGTCGCGCGCGTCGCTGTCGGGTTCGAACTCTTCCGTGATCGCGGGCAGGCTGAGCATCATGCGCCGGTACGTCTCGTGCATCTTCTCGTCGAAGGACTCCAGGTCTATCTTGCCGGACCACGCGTCGATCTCGGTGACGATGGAGTCGGCGACGTCGGGCAGGAGCGTGGCGATGCCTTTCTCGACGGGATAGATCGAGCCGCAGACGGCGCACCGCAGTGTCGCGGACCTTATTTCGGTGTCAGCCTCGACGGGATCGGCGATGGAAATGGGACCGCCCCCGCAGGACGGACACTCCAGAATAGAGAGAAGGGTTGTTCTCAAGCTGTGCGCCTCCATTCACCGACGGTTCGCTGGGAATTCTATCACCCGCTGGAGTACACCCCGACATTCTTCATATGCCCCTTCCAACACCGATATTTTACAACAATCTGAGCCTTTCCGGCACAGGTGACCGGCGTTCTCCGCATTCTCGCCACAAGGCTGGGCGCATCGACCCTTAACCGCGTGGTTCCCCGTTGTCAG
>DATCGY010000158.1:0-3915 GCA_036508635.1 Candidatus Anoxymicrobiaceae bacterium | reverse complement strand
CTCGAGCCATATCGACGTGCCGGTCAGAATGACTATGTCGGTCTCGAGCGGATGGTCGCAGGCCCGCGTCGCAAGCCGGCACCGACACGGCCCGACGGCTATCCGGCTATCCTCCGGAAGCTCGTCGATGATGAACCGTTCGATCTCTTCGAGAGTCATGACCTGGCTTGCGATGGCACGCTCGGCCATGAACTTGGTTACGCCGTAGTAAAAACCTTTTCGTATCCACTTGTTCGACATCAAAGGGCTGTTGAGTATCCAGTAGAAGACCCTGAGAAGCTGGACCTCGAACCGCGCATAGCGCTTGAGCATGGTGCGCCGAAGCTTGCTGTCCTCTTCGAGGAAGACATCGGTGAAATGAAACGGCTGGGAAAGGGTGAACAAAACACGAGCGGCAAGGATCGACGACAACAGGTAAGAGCTTGCGGACCGGTGAGCACATTCCCTGGACATGAGCACTCCTCCGTGAAAGGTATCCTGCGGGGTAATAAGAACATCAATCCGGTTCGGTAGTCAATGACCGAGTAACGTAAAAGCGCCGTAAGGACATGGCCGCGCGCGGGCATCACTGGAAGTGGATATCACACTGGAGTACAATACTCGCCTGAAACGAATATTTCGCTGACATCGACGGTATGTTAAGGCGCCTAAGTGGCGGCACCCAGCCGGAATGGCTGGGTTTCTTTTTTTGGAGGGTAGATGGCTGACAACCGGATACTCATGGTCGACAACTACGACTCGTTCACCTATAACCTGGTGCAGTTCCTCGGAGTCCTCGGGGCCGACCTTGCCGTGTTCCGCAATGACCACCTGACGCTCGCCGACGTGGAGCGCGTGGCGCCAGACGGGATTGTGATATCACCGGGCCCGAAAGCGCCGGCGGACGCGGGAATAAGCAAGGAGATACTCCTCGAGTTCGGGCCGAAGATCAAAACGCTAGGGGTCTGCCTCGGGCACCAGTGTATTGGCGAGGCGTTCGGCGGGAAGGTCGTTCGGGCCAGGCAGGTCATGCACGGAAAGACCTCGCGCGTGTTGCACGATGGCAAGGGCGTCTACCGTGGCGTAGATTCGCCTTTCGAGGCCGCCCGCTACCACTCGCTCGTAGTCGACGAAGAAACGCTTCCGGATTGCCTCGAGGTGAGCTGCAAGACGGAGGACGGCGTCGTGATGGGGCTCCGGCATCGCGAGTACCCGGTCGAGGGCATACAGTTTCACCCGGAGTCTTTCATGACATGCCAGGGCATGCTGATACTTGAGAACTTCCTGGAGGCGTAGATGACATTAACTCATTCGAGGACAACCGACCGTCAAACGGTCGAAGCAGGACTCGAGATCGTAGAGCTTGACGACGGAAGGGAGATGTCCGAGCTTTTCGATGAGGTCGCAGGCCTGCCTCACTCGTGTTTCCTGGATTCGAGTCTGCGGATGATGCGGTTCGGAAACCACTCGTTCATCGGGTTCGACCCATATCTCGTGCTGACGACCCGAGGCCGCTCGGCGTCTTTCGCGCGCCGCGACGAAGGGATTACGAAGCGCGAGATGGATCCGTTCGATGCACTGAAATTTGCGCTCGGCGAAAGGGTGCTGCCCGAGGCTTCAATACAGGCCGGAATGCCGCCGTTCCTTGGCGGAGGGATCGGGTACCTCTCATATGAGCTGGGACGCTATATCGAGCAACTCCCGGCCTCCGTCGAGGACGACCTGCTCCTGCCTGAGCTTGCCTTCTGTTTCTTCGACAAGATTGTTGCAGCCGACCACAGGAGCGGGAAGAAGTGGCTGATCGTCTCGGTTCCCAATAGCGTTGATGGCGGAGTCATGGCAGAGGAAGCGATCGAGCGCCTGAAGCCCGGGGCGGGCAGAGACTCATCCGCGGTCGAGCCCCCGCAGGCCATCGAGGGAACGGCGCTCGAGTTCGAGTCCGGTTTTACGCGTGAGGAGTACCTTGACTCGGTAGCGGCGGTCAAGGAATACATCCTGGCAGGAGACATCTACCAGGCAAACCTCTCGCAGCGGTTCAGCGCCCCGCTTCTCGAGCCTTCGTGGAGCCTGTACAGGCGCCTTCGTGCCCTGAACGCGGCGCCATTCAGCGCATATCTCAACTTCGGCGAATTCGCCGTGGCGTCCTCATCGCCCGAGCGTTTCGTGAAAGTCGTTGGAAAGAATGTCGAGACGCGCCCTATCAAAGGCACGAGCCCTCGCTTCGATGATCCCGACACCGACGAGAAAAGCAGGCAAACGCTGCTCGAAAGCCGCAAAGACAGGGCGGAGCTTTCGATGATAGTGGACCTCGAGCGAAACGACCTGGGGCGGGTCTGCGAGTACGGCAGCGTCGAGGTCGAAGAGCACGCCGTACTCGAGTCGTATGCCACCGTGCACCACCTGGTCTCCACGATCACCGGGAGACTGCATGAAGGCAAAGATATCATCGACCTGCTCCGCGCCTCGTGGCCCGGCGGGTCGATAACCGGCGCGCCCAAGATACGGTCGATGGAGATCATCGACGAGCTGGAACCGACAGCCCGAAGCGTCTACACGGGCGGTATCGGGTACCTCGGGTTTGACGGGACTCACGATATAAACATCGCGATCCGCACCATGATCATCGCGGGCGGGCGTGCCTACTTCCAGGTTGGAGGCGGCATCGTCGCCGACAGCGACCCCGAATCCGAGTTCCAGGAAACACTCCACAAAGGCAAAGCCATGTTCGCCACCATCACCGGCCAGCGCACCTGACCGGCTTCTTTCCCCTCCCCCTCGGATCAGCGTATTTCTCCAGGGCGGCCTCTTAGGCCGCCCGGAGCCGGGCCTGAGAGACCCGGCTCAAGATGTGGGTACCTCGAGGAGGGAGGGTCAGGGTGATGTGACAGAACACGGCGACTTGTTCTTCGTGTAGAATCGCAGTCATGACAGACGAGGAAGACAAAGCTTCAGAGAAGGTATTCTTCAACGGCGATATGGTGCCGCTCTCCAGGGCGGCCATCCCCATCGAGGACCGCGCCGTGCTTCTCGGCGATTCGGCCTTCGAGACCATGAGGGCCTACGACGGGTTCCCGTTCAGGCTGTGGCGCCACATAGAGCGCCTTGAAGAGTCATGCCGGGTGCTTCGCCTGAAGCTGCCGTTCTCTTCCAAGGAGATAACCGCGGCTGTTGCCTGGGTCCTCAAGGAAAACGGGCTCGAGACCGGTGTAGATTCCCGGGTGCGCATCACCGTGACGGGCGGCGAGCCGGCGGGCCTAAAGGGCCTCGAGCGAACCGGGGACGCGACGTTCTTCATTACCGCGCGCCCGTACGAGCCGCCTCCAGCCGGCGATTACGAGAAAGGCTTGTCTCTGTCGGTCTCCGGAATCAAGCGCAATCCGTCCTCCCCGCTCAGCTCCATGAAGAGCGGCAATTACCTCGACTCTCTTTTCGCCCGCCAGGAGGCGCACGACAGGGGCGACGACGACGCGATCATGCTGACCACCTCGGGCAACCTGTCAGAAGCGACTTCCTCAAATATTTTCTACATCAAGGACGGGAAACTCGCGACCCCAAACGCCGGCCTGGGTTTCCTGCCCGGGATCACACGCGAGGCCGTCCTCGAGACCGCCCTTCGCCTCAGCATCGAGTGCAGCCTTGTCACCGAAGGCCCCGAGAACCTGCTGTCCGCTGACGAGGCCTTCCTTACAAACAGCATGTTCGAGCTGATGCCGGTGAACCGCATCGGCACTCACAAGACGCGGTCATGCCCCGGCCCCGTGACAACCCGACTGCACACGGCCTACCGCGAACTCATCGACCTGGAGATGAGGTAGCGAGTAGGGCTTAGTTCTTTTATTGTTTACTATTGTCCTATTCACAAGATAACCGCAGTAGCAAACAATAAAAGACCTGACCCCTTCTTCTGCATCCCCCTTGAAAAAACAGGTCTGACCT
>DATCGY010000157.1:0-8250 GCA_036508635.1 Candidatus Anoxymicrobiaceae bacterium | reverse complement strand
CCAGCCACTCTAGTACCTGCTGGCCGCCCATCGAGCCACCCGCAACGCCAAGTAGTCTCTCGATCCCGAGGTGGGTAACCAGTCGCTCCTGGACCCGCACCATGTCGGGGATCGTCACCAGGGGAAACGTGAGCCCGTACGGTCTCCCCGTCGTAGGGTCGACCGAGGAGGGTCCCGTCGTTCCCCTGCAACCGCCGAGCACGTTTGAGCAGATCACGAAGTAGCGGTCAGTATCGAACGCTTTGCCCGGTCCTATCATGTCGTCCCACCAACCGGGTTTTGAGTCCCCTTCATGAAAGCCGGCGGCATGCGCGTCGCCGGAGAAAGCGTGCAGGATCAGGATGGCATTCGACCGGTCCGGGTCCAGCCTGCCATAGGTCTCGTAGGCGACGGTCAGAGGACCGATGCTGTCACCGCAGTCGAGCGGCAGCTCGGCCGGCGGATTCGCGAACGTAAAGAACGACTGTTCGACTGTGCCGAGGCTGCCTCTATGTTTGACTCCATTTGCGATCTGTCGAGACATGAGTGCTCCTCAATGGACGGCTTTCCTGAGAGCCTGGTCGATGTCGGAATTTATGTCTTCTGGGTCTTCAAGTCCTATCGACAGGCGCACGAAGTCTTCGGTCACACCGGTGGCTTCCTGTTCCTCCCGGGTCAGTTGCTGGTGAGTCGTCGAAGCGGGATGGATGACCAGGCTTTTCGCGTCGCCGATATTCGCGAGGTGCGAAAGCAGTTCGACCGACTCGATGAAGCGCTTGCCGGCCTCGAGTCCGCCCCTGATGCCGAATCCGACGATGCCGCCGAAGTATTTGCCGAGGTATTTCCGGGCGAGTTCGTGGCTGGGGTGATCTTGAAGCCCTGGGTAGTTGACCCACGCCACGAGTGGGTGGGAGTCGAGATACTTTGCCACGGCCAGGGCATTCTCGGAGTGCTTCTTCTGCCTCAGCGGCAGTGTCTCGAGGCCCTGCAGGAAGAGCCAGGAGTTGAACGGGCTCAAGGATGCACCGAGATCGCGCAGGAGTTGAACGCGCACTTTCAGTATGAAGGCGACGTTCCCGAGATCCGGGTGGTTTCCAAGAGCGTCCCAGAAGACGATCCCGTGATAGCTCGGGTCAGGTTCGGTAAACTCCGGGAACTTACCGTTGCTCCAGTCGAAGTTGCCTGAATCAACGATCACGCCTCCGATCGAGGTCCCATGTCCGCCGATGTATTTCGTGGCCGAGGCGACCACGATATCCGCCCCGTGGTCGATCGGCTTCACAAGCCCGATGCCCACGGTATTATCCACGACAAACGGAATGCCCGCGTTGTGTGCTATCGAGGCTATCCTATCGAAATCGGGTACGTCGAGCTTGGGGTTGCCTATGGTCTCGGCATAGACAGCCCGTGTTCTGTCAGTTATGGCGCTCTCGATCTCCTCGGGCCGCGCCGAGTTGACGAACTTGACCGTGCGACCGAGCTTCGGGAACGTGTAGTGGAAAAGCTGGTAGGTCCCCCCATAGAGGTTGTCGGCCGATACGATCTCGTCGCCGACCCCGGTGATGCCCAGGAGGGCGAGAGTCTCGGCGGCCTGACCGGATGCCACGCCAAGCGCTCCGGTCCCGCCCTCCAGGGCGGCGACCCGCTTCTCAAAGACATCGGTGGTCGGGTTCATTATCCGCGTGTAGATGTTTCCGAACTCCTTCAAGGCAAAGAGGTCGGCGGCATGTTCGGTGTCGTTGAATACGTATGATGTGGTCTGATAGATGGGAACGGCACGCGCTCCCGTCGTGGGATCCCCGCCGTTCTGCCCCGCATGGACCGCAAGCGTGTCCAGTCTATACTCGCTCATTGCTCCTCCAGTGATCGTGTGTTTCAGGCAATGGCGCTACCGGAAGCGCCTCCAAAGAAAAAACCCGCCGGCGCCTCGCTGGGCCGCGGGTTCTTGAGGAGAATCAGAGCTGGGATGTGCTTACATCGGCGCACCCCCCGCGCCCGAACAGCGAGGCATGGGCATGCTGCACATCATCATGTTTTCTTTACTTATCGATATAGAGTTCGTTGGCACTTTCGCCTTTTTCGTTTTTGTTTCCACTCAGCTCACCTTATACAGAACCCCGAATACTTCCTGGGGAAAGAACTCTCATGCATTTAATACTACACAATTATGGTAGACATTATATACGAAAGGAACGATGAGCTGTCAAGGCCACCAATACTTACCATGCCTTGCTAGACCTCTCGACACACCAGGCGAGGATTTAGACGTATGACTCCGGGAATAGATACGAAAAGCTTCAGGGCGGGTTCGAAAGCCTGCCCTTATTCCACTGAGTCTACATGTTCTCACCCTTTTTCATACTGATGGGGGAGGGTGATTCTCATCCTTTTGGGGGCTGAAAGACCGGACTAACGGGTGACCGAAGCAGACCAACCTGTGGCGGGAATGAGAAGTAGATCCTGTTTTAGTCGTAAAATGAAACTGCCTCCTCTGGTATGGGCCCGGAGGAGGCAGTATAAGGGGTAGGCCGCGGCGGTGGCTTGTGTGCCCCCGCCGCAACCGTGGGAGGGCCTATTTATCCTTCTTCTTGAGCACGAGCTTCGTAAGCACCTTGTAGCCGATGTAGAGGCCGAGTGCTATCGGGCCGTACTTGGTCGCCGGATTGATGATCGGCATCAGTCCGCGCTCGGGAACGAACTCCTCGTTGAGGGTCAGCGTCTTGCCGAGCTTGTCCGCGGAGATTAGCTCCGCGCAGTTATTGGAGGTCCAGATCGCGGCCTCCATACCACCGGAGGATACGTGCGTCTTCGTGTAGTCGCCGGAGAGGTAGAAGTTGTCATATGGTGAGCGCTGGAATGGGCGATGCTTTTCCATCCCCGCTTTCGCCCTGTAAACGCCCTGACGCTCGCGGACGATTTTCCACTTCTTGACCTCGGCTTCCTGCGCCTTGGGGAAATGTTCTCTTATCTGCTTTATCGCTTTGTCGAAGATGACGTCATCGGGAAGGCCCTGGACGTGGTCGGCGGGCGAGAGGACCATCTCGAACATCGAGCCACCCTTGAATATGTGGGGCAGCACGTTCGAGAGATCCGCGTACGTGTTGAATATGCAATCAGTTGAGAAGAACGTGACGTCGACGTCGGTCAGCTTGCGGTCGAACCACACCTGGAGCGACAGCGACGGTGCGTACTCGAAATGCCACAGGTCCTGGAAGTAATCGAGGTAGAAGCACTCATCCGGGAGTACACGCCTCAGCGAATAGGGGCTGATGGATGAGACATAGAGGTCTGCCGTTCGCTCCTCGGAGCCGTTGACCGTGACGCTCTTGACCTTGTCGCCTTCGATGTTGATGGCGGTGACGGACTTGCCGAGCTCGTACGTACCGCCCTTCTTCTTGATGTAGTCGAGGCAGTTGTCGACCCAGATCTCGCCGAGGCCGCCGTTGGCGAAGCCCACGCGCGAGGTCTTGTAGCCGCCGCTGACCTTCTTGAACCAGTTCAGCATGACCTTCGCCGAGATGATGTTCGACGGCGTGAAGGTCAAGCCGTTTATGCCGGGCTCCATCGGCTTGAAGGCGCCGTTCGGCACGAACCTGCGGGACCACATCCCGAACGTCATCTCGTCTAGGGAGTCGATCTTTTCCTTGGAGTACATCGTACCCATGCCCATCGCCACGGCGGTGAAGAGCATCTTCCACTTGGGGACCTCGTCGTAAGCCTTGAGCAGTGACATGTACGCGGCCGCCGCGTGAAGAGGCGCTGGGAGCTTGGCGAACTTGAGGACGGCCTCTTTGCCGCCCTTCTGCATGTAATAGAACTCGGGGGCTTTCCACGCTATGTTCTCGTAGATGCCCATCTTCTTGAAGAAGTTGATCAGGTTTACGTAATAGGGGAAGAAGACGTGCAGCGCATTGTCGATCATGTCGCCGTCTTCGTCGAGCCACGAGCTGGCGCGGCCACCGAACATCTCGTCGGCCTCGATCAGCTCCACCTCGACCCCGAGGTCGAGCAGGTTGATCGCGGTCGCGAGCCCGGCCATACCGCCGCCTAGTACCAGTGCCTTCATTGGATATTCTCCTTTCCGGTCTTCTTGTCAACAGTTATGGAGGACAAGACCCTCTCCACGGTCGTCATGGCCTTATCCTTTGTAAGGACGTCTGCAAGGTCGAGTATCGAGACGACGTATATTGTCATCCCCAGCGAGACGATCTCCCAGGCGGCGAGCGGAACATCAAGGTCGGGCTTGAGGGCACCTTCAAATATGCCCACATTGAGAACCGCTTCCACGACAGCCAGCAGGTCAGAAACTAGGCCACGCACGGCCAATCGAAATTCTTCGTCCCGTGTCCAGCTCGCCGCCTCGAAGAGCACCCTTGCCTCTGCAGGGCGTGAAATCACGAAATCATAAAAGGCGGCGCTCATGAGGCGGAGACGCTCAACCGTGTCCTCTTCGCCTGCTGCAGCACTCATCGTCGCCTGGATGAGGCTATTGCTCGCCTCTTCGAGAGCCGCCAATAGGATCATGTTCTTGTTCTTGAAATGACGGTAGAGGGCGGGCTCTGTGATGCCGACTTCAGCGGCGATGCGAGCGGTCGTGGTTCCGGACATACCGTGCTCGTTGATTATTTCAACGACCGACTCAATTATCTGCGTCCGGCGGTCCGCCGGCACTTTCGCAGTTTCCGCCAATGCCACCCTCCGAAGGCCAGTAAATGCTTACGTTAGTGTCCACTAACGTTAGTGAACACTAACCCTAATTTGCGTCGGAGGATTTTGTCAAGGAATTGGCCCTGAAGAGTATCAAATACGTGTGACGGGTAACGAAACGGGCATTATGCGCCGCAAATCAAATCGCATGATCGGCCTGATTTCACACAATTATTCCGCGGAACCTCAGTCTGGGAGCTGTCGGGCAGCGTCAGGTTTCCCCTTCATTCGTAGCGAACGGACCTGCCGTAGCGCTCGCGGAGCTCGTACTTGAGCACCTTCATCGACGCGTTCCTGGGAAGCTCGTCGAGGAATTCGACCCGCCTGGGCTTCTTATAGCTTGCGAGACGGTCCCCGCACCAGTTGATGACATCCTCCTCGGTGAGGTTCTCGCCCTCTCTTGGCACGACGACGGCCATAACGGTCTCTCCCCAGACGTCATCGTAGACGCCGATGATAGCCGCCTCGAGGACCCTCGGGTTTTCGTAAAGAACGTCCTCGAGCTCCGCCGCGTAGATATTCTCGCCACCCGAGATTATCATGTCTTTCTTCCGGTCGACGACGTAGACGAAACCTTCCTCGTCCTGGCGGACGAGGTCTCCCGAGTGGAACCACCCGTTGCGCAGGGTCTCCGCCGTCTCTTCGGGCTTGTGGTAGTACTCCTTCATGACCGTGGGGCCGCGGTACACTATCTCGCCTACCTCTCCGATGGGGACATCCCTGTCCTCGCTGTCGACGACGTGGACTTCGACGTTGACCGCCGGCAACCCGACCGAAGCCGTTGTCCGCTCGGCGTCCTCCGGCTTGAGCATGCACGTCACGGGGCTCATCTCGGTCTGGCCGAAGACGTCGAAAAGCATGACCCGGGGGAAAGCCTCGTATATCTGCCTTCGCGTCTCGGTCGGCAGGATCGCAGCCCCGGATATCAGGAACCTGAGGGACGACGTGTCGTATTTGGACAGGTCGACCGTGCTCAACAGGACTGTGCTCATCACCGGTATGAGGAGCGTGCAAGTTATCCGCTCATTCTGGATCTGGGCGGCCACCTGCTCGGGGATGAAGTATTTATTGATGCACAGGCATGAGCTGATAGAGAGACTCAGCAGCGCGACTGCGAGCGCCGCCTCATGAAACAGGGGAGCGACGAACTGCACGCGCTGGTCGCTCAATTGACCCGCCGCCCTCGTGAACTCGATAGTGCAGTTGAGGACGTTCATCATCTGGTTCTTATGCGTGAGCACAGCTCCCTTCGGCTTGCCCGTCGTGCCTGAGGTGTACATGATGAACGCGGGGTCGTCGTCATGGATGGCGACCGCGGGTGGTTCGTCCTCACCGCTCTCGAGGACCGAGTGGAACTCCTTCGCGAAATCCGGGATGTTGTTTCCCACGCAGATGAACGTGACCCCCGGTATCTCGCCCCTGATCTCTTCGACAAGTGGAGTGAATTCCTCACCGAACACCACGAGCTCGGTATCGCTATCCGTGATCTGGTAAAGGACTTCCGGAGCTTTCAGCCTGAAGTTGAGAGGGACGTTTATCGCCCCGAGCTTGCAAACCGCCAGGAAAGCTTCTACGAGCTCGCTGCAATTGAAGAGGAGCTCGGCCACCTTGCTGTTCTTGCCGATGCCGAGCCGCGCCAGCGCGCTGGCAAGTCGGTCCGTCCTGCGGTCGAACTCCCTGAACGTGTAACGCCTGTCCTCGAAAACGATTGCTTCGGAGTCGGGTTTGGATCGTGCCACGCGTGATAGCATCTCACCGATGAGTAGCTGTCGCTGGTTTACGTAGACGGGATCCTCGTAGTCCAAGGGCATTACACGCACCTCCCTGTGTACCGATTTGACGAAATCCTATACCTGATACGCAACTGTAGCAATACGGGTAACACAATCAGGACATCGCAATTATGCAATCGCTTCAAAGGCCGTGGAAGGAAAACACCCTCGAGAGCGCCTTGCACGCGGCATCCGGCGACAGGTAACACGGTATTCCGGACCAGCTTAGCTCCGCCATGTGGGGAAATGCGATGCCCGACGGAATGCCTATGACGACGAGAGGCTTGCCGCCTCTCGGGGCCGCTTCCTTTAACTCAGCGGTGTGCATCTTGACCAGTCCGGGGTCGCCCTTGCGCGCAGCGGGAGCGCCTGCCACGACCATTATCGTATCAACGTTCTCGTCAGGGGCTACCGCTTCGATGACCTGCTTCAGGTTCCCGGGCACGACCGCCCCGAAGCCCATGTCGACGGGGTTCCGGAGGCCGGTGCCCTCCCGCGGGAGTATGGCTGCCAGCCTGTCCGTAGTCTCGGGATGGAGGCCGGGAAGCGACAGGCCGTTCTTTTCGATTGCATCCGCGCAACTGACGGCGATGCCACCTGGCGGGCTGATGACGCAGACGCGGCGCCCGAGCGGACGGCGCAGGTGGTAGAAAGCCGAGAGGACATCGATCGTGTCGGGGAGGTCGTAAGAGGGGACGATGCCGGCCTGCCGCTCGACCGCACGCCATATATCTTCGCTTCCAGCCATGGCGCCTGTATGCGACGCGGCGGCCTTCTTCCCGGAGCCGGTCAGCCCTGACTTCCAGACTACGAACGGTTTCTTTCCTTTGAGACTCAAAGCAGCTTCAAGGAAGCGCCGGGCGTCCCTGATCTCCTCGAGATAGGCAACGATGATATCGGTCCCGGCGTCGTCCGCGAGATATTCCAGGTAGTCGGCACACGTCAGGTCCAGCTCGTTTCCGCTGCTGACCATCTTCGAGAACCGGATTGCCCGCTCGGTGCCCAGCAGGTAGAGGAAAGAACAGAACGAGCCGCTCTGGGAGATGAGGCTCACCGAGCCGTTCCCCGGGGCCTGCCCGTCGAAAAGCGCGAGCCTGCCTGCGGAAGAATAGACGCCCATGCAGTTTGGCCCGACAAGCCTCATGCTGGAACCCTCAACCGCGGCAATCAGCTGTTGCTCGAGTTCAATGCTTTCAGCTCGCCCCGTCTCCGAGAAGCCGGCGGTATTGATCACGCAGATGGAAACACCCTTTTCAACGCATTCGGCCGCCAGGGCCGGCACGGCCGGTGGGGGCACCGCGAGGATAACCTGGTCGGGGACGACCGGCAGCTCCCTTATCGAGGGATAACAGGGGAGGTCGAGCACCTCATCGTACTTTGGATTAACGGGGTATACGGGCCCCTCGAACCCCATGTTCCTGATGGAGCGCAAGGCAAGAGTTCCGGGATTGTCCATCCGCGACGAGACTCCCGCGATTGCTATGGATCGCGGCCGGAAGACCTTGTCTATCTGCTCGTTCATTAAGACTCTCCCGCGCTATTTGTTCGAGAGGAAATCGAGCACGGCTCCGGCGAACGCCGCAGGGTACTGGTACTGGACTCCGTGACCACCTCCGTGTATCACGACCAGCCTGGCGTCGGGAATGCGACCGCCTAGGATCCGCGAGTTCTGTGGCGGAGTGATGACGTCTTCGTCGCCTGTGATGAGCAAGGTGGGGCTCTTTATCGACGGAAGGCGGTCATATGTGCCCTTCCACTCGATCATTGCTCTGTCCTGCTTTGCCACACTCTT
>DATCGY010000156.1:0-12124 GCA_036508635.1 Candidatus Anoxymicrobiaceae bacterium | reverse complement strand
CTCTTCTACCATACGACCTTGTCCTACGACAGGGACAATCCGGACGAAGGTCGCATACCTTACGACGACCCGGAGCTCGGGTTCCCCTGGTAGGGCTTGTCCGCGGGGTCAACCTGCGCCCGGACCGCCGGTTTTCCGGCTCGCCTTCGCAGCAGTAACGCCCCTGTGGACGCTACGAAGATCGCGGCGCTCAGAAGCTGGAAGAACAGGCCCGCGTCCGGCTTGCTGTGAAAGCGGAAGAACTCCATGAAGAAGCGTATCGCCGCATAGCCCGCGAGGGAACACAACAGAAGGTCCCAGCCGTCCATAAATCTCCTGATGAGGACCAGCAGCAACACGAACAACGCTACGTCGAGGATGGCCTCGTAGAGCTGCGTAGGGTGAACCGGCGTGGTCGTACCGGGGAAAGTGACCGCCCAGGGCAGCCCGCTTGGCTTGCCTCCGCAGCAGCCGTTGAGAAAGCATCCTATCCGGGCAATTCCCAGGCCCAGGGGTAGGGCCAGTGCAACCGCTCCGACCACGGTTGCGGTCGGGAGCTTCAAGCGCTTTATCGTCAGCATTGCCGCCGGAAACGCGAGGATGAGTCCGCCATAGTAGACGAGACCTACCGTGTTGGCGTCGAACATTCGCGCGACGTGTCCCGAGAACTCCGAAAAATGGCCGACCACGTAAAAGACCCGGGCGCCCACCAGGCCGGAAACGGCGATCACGGCGACAAGAAGGTACAGGTGTGATAGCTCGAGTTCGTTCCTGGCGAACTCGCGACCCGCGACGAACGTGCCGACGAGCAATGCGGCAAGAAGCATGACCCCGTACGAATATACCGGGAAGCTTCCCAAACGAAAGAGGACCGGGTGCATATCTCTCCACTCAGCGCCTGCCGAACCTCCTCCTCCTGAACGGAGAGAGGCCGGCTACCGTCAGGAGCCCGAGCACCAGTCCGCCCGCCAGCATGGCGGGGGCCGCACCGGTGCCGCACTGCGCGCTTACCGTAAATGCCCCCGGAAGCCGGCCTTCCTGGCCGTTCGGGTTCCTGACCACCAAATCGTACGTCCCGATGGAACCGCGCGGGAGGTTGAACGAACAGGTGATCTTATAACTCGATACCACGGTAACACTCGCGCCGGGAATCGTCGAGCCGGTCCTGGCCAGGCTGACCGCCGCGCCTGCCACGAAGTCCGTTCCTGCGAGATTAGTGACATTTACGGTCGTTCCCTCGATCCCCGTGCCGGGACTGACAGATGATACGCTGGGACCCTTGCTCGCGATAGCAATGAATGAAGAGCCGTTTGATGTGCCTCCGACCGTATTGACCGCTACCTGGACCTGGCCTGAGACCTGGGCGGGAACCCGGCACTTTACCTGGTCTGACGACCACGTGGTGTACTCCGTCGCGGCGACGGAGCCGAAGTTGACGGTCGAAGTGCCTAACGCCGCGCCGAACCCCGCTCCCGATACCGTGACTTCCGTGCCGGCAGGCCCCGATGCCGGTGAGATGGCAGCCTCGCGTGGCTGTGTCATTGGGGCGAACTTTATCATCACGGGTCGCTTTCCTATGGGGAGACCCGCGACGGTTATCTTGAGGTCGGCTCTCCTGCTTACACCGGTCGCCTGCTTCTCCTGCCCCGTGACCGGATCTATCTGCACCGGCTCCATGTACGATGCGCTGTCAGGTGTCAAGCCAAGGGAGTCCGCGGCGTCGTCCGACTTCCAAGCCGTAACGAGAAAGCTCCCGTCGTCCATGTTGAAACAGTGGGTTTCCAGGGTACCCGGCGCGGCGCATGAGAATGCCACCGCTCCCTGTACCGACGACGTCACGTGACTGAAAACGTCCTGGAACGTCCTGTATGCGGACCAGGACTCTTTGCGGCTGAAGTCGTTCGCGAGCAACCCGTAGTTTGACTCGGGATCGGCTGCGTTGTTCTGCTCGCTCCAGAGGTTGTACCAGAAGACCTTGTCGACCGGCAGGTCCGCGTAATTGATGAACGTACGCAAGAGATACGAAGCCTGGGTCGACTGGTCCACGCCCGGAAATCCGGTGCTCGTCGTCCAGCCCAGCTCCGTAAGCCAGACCTGGAGGTGCCTGGTGGTGTACTGAGGAATGAGCCAGTTGAGCCAGTTGAGGATATAGCGACAATTGGACTCTTGCGGAGGCACGCCTCCCGTAAGCGTTACCGGGTAGGGGTGATAGGCTATCGCGTCGACGTAATTGGCGATGCCTGCTTTCAGGCACGTTTCGATGTAGTTCGGGTCGAGACCGGCGACGCCACCCATGACGACGGTTGCCGCGGGGTCCGCCGCGCGTATGGCGGGCGCGGTCTGGGCGACGAGCTGGACGTATGCGTTCGCGTCCGGTCCGGTCATCCAGAAGGAGTGGATGTTCTCCTCGTTCCATATTTCCCAGGCAGCGACCTTCCCCTTGTATCTCGCGCATGTCGTGGATACGTACATCCGCCAGGCCTCCATGTCGGTTGGGGGAACGCCGAAGAACGGGATGCCCCCGTTGGCCCACGGTGGGGTACCGCCGAGTATCCCCAGGATCTTGACGCCGTGCTGCCCGGCCTTCTGAACGGCCAGGTCGGTCAGGGAGAAGTTCCATACATCGCGCGTCGATTCCACGTCCGGCCAGGCGAAGTCCATTCTCACCCACCCCGCACCAGCGGCGGAGGTCTCAGAGAGAAGGCGGTCCATGGTCGCCTCGTCATGGAACTTGAGATGCGGGTCACATACGCCGTATCGGTTCGACAGTGGAGTGACAACCTGAGCGTTTACCGTGCGCCCGGCGCCGCTGCCCGGCGGCACGATGCCGAGCATCGAAGCGACGACGAGACACGCGACAATCGCAATCAGGGCTTTTGCCGCGCTTCTCTTTGCCGGGTGCTTTCGAGACGCCTGGGGGAGTCGTGGCGTGCGGGTTCGTGCTGCTGTTTTCATCTTGACCTTCTGACGGTGGCCCACGGGCCTCCCCAGTGCTCCAGGGGGGAGGCCCGCGAGTCCAACCTTATGCGCCCCGACCGCGCCATGAAACGCGGTCCTCATGATCCCCTTTGCTGGTTACGGGTGAGTTCGATCCTCTCCGCGAACACGCGGCTTTCGCTCCCACCCGCGTTGTCACGGCAAGCGGCGGGACTGTCGTCGCCGCTTCCTTGCTCATGATTCAGCCCCTTTCTCCACGCTCGAGTGTTTCCTCACAAGGTATGCATCGGGATGGGAGCCGTTTCACACCATCGGTTAAGGGCACCATTACGAGTGGCGCGTCAGGGTGATGTCTGGTGCGGCAAAGGGTTGGTTTGAGGTAGCGCGCGGTCGACTGTCAATCACCCGTCAGTTGCACCGGCCGAGCGCCGTCTTGCTTTTGCGGCTGAGGCCACTCCTGATAGAATAGGCAACCGAGTTTAGTGAATATCAAGGGAGGTCCCAAATGCCAGACGCTGTTATCGTTGACATGTTGCGCATTCCGTTCTCGAGGTCTCGACCCGCGCAACCTGAACGCGACGCTTACAACAAGCAGAGGATGGACGAAGCACTCGCTATGGTCATCAAGGAGCTGATCAAGCGGAACAAGGTAGATCCCACGGAGATAGGCGACCTCGTCACCGGCTGCGCGCTCGAGATGCGCGAGCAGTACCTCATGGGAGGACGCACCGTGGCAATGCTCGCCGAGCTACCGGTGAACGTGCCCGCGCAGGGTACCGAGAGGGTCTGCTGCTCCGGGATGAGCGCCCTGCACCAGTGCGCGATGGAGATCATGCTGGGCTACTCGGAGATCTGTATCGCGAGCGGCATGGAGCACATGACGCACGTCCCCCTGGACGCACGTTTCAACACTGACCTGATGATGGTAAGCCCGAGGTTCTTCTCGGACCCCGCGCTCGAGAAATACGACCTTCAGGTCTCGATGTCGATGGGAAACACGGCCGAGAAGCTGTGGGGGATGACCGACTTCACCCGCGAGCAGATGGACGAATGGTCGTTCGGAAGCCACAAGAAGGCGGCGGCGGCCATTGAGGCCGGTTACTTCAAGGGCGAGATACTCCCGCTCGAGGTGGAGCAGGAGGACGGCTCGATCCTCAAGATCGAGAACGACCTCTCCGTGCGTGCGGACACCACCCTGGAAGGCCTCCTGGGGCTCAAGCCTGCTTTCAACCCCGAGGGTCAGATAACCGCCGGCAACTCGTCTCCTCTGAACGCCGGGGTGTCTTCCGTGCTACTTATGAGCGCCGACAAGGCGGCCGGCCTCGGCCTCAAGCCGCTTGCCAAGATCATCTCGATGGGCTGGGCCGGCGTCGACCCGAGCATCATGGGTGCGGGCCCCGTGCCAGCGAGCCAGAAGGCGCTCGATAAGATAGGCCTTAAGCCCGAGGAAATAGACTTCTGGGAGATAAACGAGGCGTTCTCCATTGTTCCTATGTACGCGATCCAGGAGCTGGGGCTGGACCCCGACAAGATCAACATCAAGGGCGGAGCGGTCGCTATCGGCCACCCTCTATCGGCATCAGGCCCCCGCCTCACCGGCACCGTCGCCCGAATCCTCCAGGAGAAAGGCGGCAAGTACGGTGCAGCCACCATGTGCGGCGGTGGCGGCCAGGGCACCACTGTCATCGTCGAAAAAATATAACCGCCACTCCAATACATACACAAAGAGCCGGGGCCTTCAAAGCCCCGGCTCTTTCCTTTGCTTCAAGAACAAAGGGGTTCAAGGTTGGGCGTAGTCGCCTTCAAAATCGTAGGGGACGTCGCCCATGGCGTCGACGTAGCGGTCTATAGCGCGCTTGTACTTCAGGAGGTTCGCGAGGTTGCCTTTGACTTTGAGCTTGCGGAGCGTTATCGCCTTAGTGGCGCCCAGGTCGCCTTTCAGCACATCGACGTACACCCCGTACTTGCCGCTCATCACGTAATTGGCGTCGTCGCGTATTCCAGTCCATGTCTGTTCGCAGCCCGGCAGTACGATGCCTACTTCTTTTCGGTCGGGGATTCCCTTGTCGGGCTCAGGTTCCACTATGAACTGGAAGATGGCATCGAACCCTTTGGCCGCTTCCTGGTAATCCTGGTCGTTCTTGAGTTTTTCAGCCAGCGCTTCGATCCATTCCTCACTGAAGATCAGCATCGCGGTCTCCTTTCCTCACAGGTCTCTGCCGAGCCACTCGTGATAGAACGTCTCGAGGTCCGGCTCGAAGTCGAAGACGATAGGGTATCCATGGGGAACAGCCTCTACCTCCAACTGCGTCTTGCACCCCGGGCAGTAATACTCCCTGAGGATGATCCACTTGGGGTTGGAGTGCATCATGGGCGGGTAGACTTCCTGCAACAGATCCTCGGTGTCGCGCACGTGTATCAGGGCTTCGAGCTTCCAGTTGCTGTGGTAGTCGCCAAACTCGTGGCCGCAGTCGCATTTGACAACCCTCGAGCCGTCAGGCTTCTGCACGATATACAGATGAGCCGCGAGCGGCAGCAGGACGCGGTCGTCCCAGTCTACCCGGTCCTGGAGTATTTCGATGTACTTGTCGAACCTGTCGGGATCCTTGAACGAGCTCATGATGTTCTTGATTTCCGGCCAGGAGAGCTTGCCGTCGATAAGCTTCTCCAAAGTCGCCTTGTCGTACTCCGGCATGGCCCCTCCTTTCCTCAAGCCTCAACGTCGAGCTCGAACTTGAACTTGTCCGGCAGGTCCCAGAACTCCTTGAACCATTTCCCCCATCGCTTCGATAGCTCGAACGACTCGTTGTACATCACCTTGAGCACCCGGTCGATCCTTCCTTCGAGCACCTTCTCGCGCTCGTTCTCGAGGTACTCCTTCACCGGCACGGCCCTTTGGCCACGCTCCGCTTTTATCTCCTGGCGCCTCTCCTCCGTGGCACCGGCGTCTATCCTCCAGAGACCGTCGCCGTCGCGCCTTATGGCCGCTCCGTAGACCTTCTGAGCGTAGCGCGGCAGGATGTAGTTGCCGTTGATATCGTCGGCTATGAGGTCGACCTCGCGCTCCAGCGGGTCGCCCAGGCCGCCGCCTCCCCTGTACCACGAGTAGTAGATGTCGCCGTGGTTCATCCTGTACGGGTAGTTGAGCGTGCGCGTGTCGAACAGGTGGTCGCCCCTGATGTATCTCGTTATCTCCGAGTCCGCGGGGTCGTCCTCCCTTGTCGGATATGGCTCGTGTTTCCTGAACCGCTCGAGCAGGTCGGAGTTCAATACGTTGTGCCTGTAGCCCGAAGCCGACGGGTAACCCCCGAAGATGCCCGCGCTCGGGAACGAGTTGCCGTCGCCCGCATTCTGCATAACGAGGTCGGGGGTCTTCCATATGGCGTATAGTGACTGGAAGCCGCTGCCGCCGCGGTACCTGCCCATGCCCGCGGAGTTCGGCTTCACTCCCCGGCCCAGGTAGAGGAACGGTATGATGAGCTCCCACACCTCCATGTCCCCCATGTCTCCCTCGGGGTTCCACATCGCCGCCCCGTAATCGAGCCCGTCACAGACACCACGCGCCCCTCCGCCGACGCAAGAGAGCTCGAAACTGAGGATGCCTGTGTCGTTTCCGTACTGGTCCTTGCCGCCGCCCTGGAGGACGTTCATGGTCATCGCGTAGCTCGAGAGCACCTCCTCGACGAACCCACGCGCGTAGACTCCCCGGGATATGCAGCGGATCAGCCCGGTAAAGGCGGGGATGAGAAAGCCCCATGCCGCGCCCGTGGCGGCCTCCTTCACTATCGGGTTGCATATGCTGTAATCCGGGAACTCGCTGGAGGTCGCGAAGTAAGCTCCGTCGTTGACCTTGTCGTTCGGGATGACGGTCTGCGTCAGCAGTACCCATATCGCTCCCTGCATCGCGGAAGGCGGGCAGTTGAACGAGTGGTACCCCCACCCGTTCGCGCCATCGAAAGAGATGTGGAACTCCCCGTTGGGGCCGACCGTCAGCTCGAGCGGCGCGTGCGTGATGCTGTTGATGGCCGCGTAGTCAGGCAGGCCTTTCTCTCCCTCCATCGGCATGTCCTCGAACGAAGGGGCGAAGTACCTGCCCGGGATCATGAGCTCCTTAATGCGTTCGATGAAAGTGCGCCTTCCCTCCTCGATGACCTCCCTGACGAACGTCTTGTACGTGTCGAGCCCGTCCTCGCGAATCGTGCGCTCGACGGCAGCGCGTATCATGTGGCACCCGGCGATGCGGCAGCGCTCGTCGAGCTTCCAGAACATAGGTGTGCGGACCCCCGCCTCGCATCGTATCTGGTGGTCACGGTAGACGATATCCCGCTCGCCGATCTTGTTGGCGGTAAGGTCCAGGCCGTCCTCGTAACTCGATATCGGGCCGACCGGCACGTTTCCCGGGGTGGAGGCGCCTATGTCCGTGACGTGTGTGACCCCTCCGGCCCACCCCACGAGCTCGTCCTCCCAGAATATCGGGACGAACGTCTGCACGTCCGCGTTATGGACGTCGCCTATCTTTGGAATGTTATTGGAGAAGAGGTTTCCAGGCTCGATGCGCGGGTTTAGCTCGTAGTCGTTCCTGACCATGAACTTTATGCAGTCACTCATGGTGTGGACGTGGACGATGATGCCGGTGGAAAGCGCGACCGAGTCTCCCTCCGGCGTGTAAAGCGCGAAGCACAGCTCCCCTATCTCCTGGACAATAGGGGAGGCGGAGACGTTCATGGCCGTCTCTCTTGCGTTCACCAGGCCGCCTCTCAGCTTCGCGAATATCTTCTCGTACCGGATCGGGTCTTCGGTCCTCAGCTTGAACTCTTTGACACCCCCGTAGTGCCCGGTCTCATCGAAGAGCTTCTCCGACGTCTCGAGCATCTGGCGCAAGGTCATCCCGTCCCATCCTATGGGCACGTATTTCTCTTCGAGCTGCCCCTTCTGTTTTGGAATAAAATCGGCCATCGCTTTAAACCTCCTCTCGCCAATCGAGGTGGAATATCCGGTGTTCGTCCAGGTACGCGGAGGAGCCGGGCGGCACCACGAACGTCGTGGACGGGCTCTCGATTATGGCGAGGCCTTCCAGCCGGTTGCCGGCCTTTAGCCGCTCCATCTCGTATATGTCCGCCTCAATCCCTTCATCTCTCCAGTACACGTCCCGTTTCCCCTTGGTCGCGTCGCCCGGTGGGCTTTCGTCGGCAAGCGGCTCCTGTGGCAGGGCCGGCTTCTCTACGTCGATGGTCCCGGAGAGGACTATCTGGGTGATGAGGTAACCGAGCTCCGGCGAGCGCGCGGACAGCGCGTATACCTTAGCGTAAAGCGCCTCGAAATCGGCTATCACCTGGTCGAGAGACTCCTGCCCATCGAGCCACTCGTGGCCGGTACGTACCTCCAGGTCTCGCAACTGCCCCATATACTGGATGCGCAGCGCTATGCGGACTGCGATGTCGTCCTCCTCCACGCCGCTCTTGCCGAACTCCTCTACGATCTTCTCGCGCAGGAACGCGGCCTGGCCGTTTATCATGTCGATGAGGCCGTCTTTCTCGTCCGGGCTGACGTCGGGGGCGAGCGGAAGGTCGAGCGAGGCGTTGAACCGGTACTCGAACTCGGAGCACGAGCAGCCGAAAGCCGAGAACCCGGCGGCCCAGGCCGGGACCAGGACGTTCTCGAAGTGCATGCCCTGAGATATGCCGCCCACGTGCAGCGGGCCACCACCCCCGTAGTTGAGCAGCGTGTAGTTCATAGGCGCGTAGCCCTTGCCCATGATGCGCGAGAGGACGTTGTTCTTGAGCCCCTCCTCGAATATTTCGACGACACCGCTCGCCGCGCGGTAGACGTCGATACCGAGCGGCCCGGCGACCTGCTCCTCGACCGCCTTTAACGCCTTGTCGCGGTCGAGCTTGATATCTCCGCCGAGGAAGTAGTCGGGGTTTATGAAGCCGAGCACCACATCGCAGTCGTTGATGGTGACCGTCGAAACGTCGCCCTCCGGCCATGACGTGCCGATGCGATAGCCCGCCGAGTCGGGACCTATCTCGACCCGCCCGGACGTCGGGTTTATCCGCACGAACGAGCCGGTCCCCTCTCCCACGGAGTCGAGCTCCACCAGCGGTATGGCAAGGAGCATGCGGGCCATGTCGGGGTAAGGCTTCACGTCGTACTCGCCGCCGGTGATAATCGCCAGGTCGAAAGACGTGCCGCCGATGTCGGTGCAGAAAACGTTCTCGATGCCTATGCGCTCGCTCAGGTAACGCGCGCCGATTACACCGCCGATGGGCCCGGATACAAGCGTGCGCGCGAGCTCCTTGGACTCGATGGAGATGGTCCCACCGTGGGAGGCCATGATCCGCAGGTCGAAGTGCGCGCCGTGGTCTTTGACTCTCGTATCGATGTTCCTCAGGTGCTGCCTCGACGGCTCGGCGGCGAACGCCTCGACCGTGAGCGTGTTGAGCCTGGGAAAATCACCGCGCACGGAGTAATGGTCCGAGGAAATCGTCAGCGGTATGTCGACGCCCCTCTCCCGCATGACCTCCTCGGCCATATCTTTCATCTGCAGCTCGTGGGCCGGGTTGCGATAAGAGAAGACGAAGTTGACGCAGAGAGCCTCGACGCCCTCGTCGAGCAGCTCGCGGACGGCCTGCCTTGCGGCATCCTCGTCGAAAGGTATGGCCGCATCACCGAATACGTCGATGCGCTCGGGCACGCCGCGTATCTGCTTGAGTGGTATTAACGGCTCGTTGTGCTGATGGGTGCAGACGTGGAGGCGGTCGGAGTAAGAGTAGCCGAGGTAGCTCTGCACCCCGCGCTCGAGGCGGAAGTAATCCTCCATGCCCTTGGTTACGATGACGCCGACCTTCCTGCCCTTTCGCTCGAGCAGCCTGTTCAGCATCGACGTACCGGAGTAGATGCCCGTAACAAGGGAGGGAAACGCCTCCTCGATTGTCATGTCCCAGTACGCCAGGGCGTCGCGCGAGGAGTTCATGAAGCCTTCGGATTCGTCCTCGGGTGTTGTCTGTGCCTTGCCCACGATGAAGTCACCTTTTTCGTTGATGATGAAGGTGTCCGTCATGGTGCCGCCGGCATCGATAGCGAGGATCCTCGGAGCGATTTTTAGAGACATGTCCCCTCCAAGCTTTTTGTATAACCTTCTACGGGTGCCTGAATAAAAGGTCGATGATGCCTGGGTCGCCGTTTAGAGGTAGTGTTCCGCTTCCTTGCTAAGAAATATTGTCTCGCTCAAAGAAGTTTATCGACTGAGAGAATAGTATTGACTTCCTTGCACCGCAATCAAGGTAATTGTATGTCACAAGCAGATTGACGCCGGTACGCGGTCGTAATTAGACCTCGAGCGGTCAATTTCAATGGCGAGCGGATGGCCTATAAACCCGCATCCTTCGGGGGTCCGTTGCTCCTTTTCGGTATTGGCCTAAAGCAACCCATTGCTGAACGGATGCGACCGTTTGCATATAATTCTCGTGCGCGCTCGGCCAGTTTGTGCGCGGGATGGTTTTATCGAAGGGAGAAGGGCCGGTTGAAAGGGGCTCGGCGGTCGGAAGACGCATTCAGGATCGCGGGGGGGAACCCTCTGCTCGGGCTTATTTGCCTCGTGATCTTCCTCGACTCGGTCGGCTACGGGGTCGTAGTGCCCGTGCTGCCTATCTACACGAAGAACCTCGGGGTGAGCGACTTCCAGGTCGGCTTCCTGTTTGCTACTTACGCCATAGCCCTGCTGATCGCCGCGGTGCCCATGGGTGTTCTCTCCGATCGCCTCGGTCGCAAGCCGTTCGTGCTCTTCGGGATGTTCGCGATGTCGGGGGCTTTCGTCTTTTACGCTTTCGCCAACACATACGCGATGCTCGTTATCGCGCGCATGCTCGACGGCCTCACCGCCGCCGCGACATGGAGCGCGGGGCTCGCGCTGCTCGGGGACCGCTTTGAGGACAGCGAGATGGGCGAGAAGATTGGGTACGCGATCGGCGCGATGGCCGTCGGGGGAATCGCCGGGCCGTTGCTCGGGGGCGTGCTCTCGGACGCCGTTGGTTACCGGGCACCTTTCTACGCCATTGCCGCCGCCTGCCTTGTGGGTGGCTTCGCCGCGCTCCTGCTCAAAGAGGACCGGGGCGCTAGGCGCGCAAGCGTGCCCGCCTGGCGGATGCTCAAGACCGTACTCGGCAACAGGATGATAATGCTCGCGTGCCTGATAACCCTCATCACCACCACGGGTCTCGGTCTCCTCGAGCCGACGCTGCCGATCTATCTCAAGAACCACTTCGCCATGTCGCGCACGCAGATCGGGATTCTGTTCGGCGTAACCATGTTCATGTACGCGGCGGCGAGCCCCGTGTCGGGGAAGCTTTCCGACAGGATCGGGCGGCGGGACCCGATACTCATGGGGCTGATGGCTACTGCGGTCGTGGCGCCGCTCATCGTTGCGTTCAAGAACGTCGCCGCTGTCTACCTGCTTATGGGCATCCTGGGGGTGACGCTGACTTTCCTCGAGACGCCTTCCATCCCACTGATAACCGACGCCATGCCCAAAGACGGTGGGGAGGAGTTCCATTACGGGACGGCTTTCGGGCTGCTGAACGTCTTCTGGAGCCTCGGCTACGCGCTAGGCCCGGTTGTCGGAGGTGCCATCACGGGAGCCGCAGGACTGCTTGCCGCGCTGCTCACCTACTCGGGAGTTCTCGTCTTGCTGGCGGTCATAGTCATGGTCTTTCTAAAAGAAGGGAAACGGCAACCCGTGAAGTAATCTGAGAGGTTGGTGCGGGGAGAGGGACTCCAACCCTCACGCTCGTAAGAGCACCTGATTTTAAGTCAGGCGTGTCTAGCTATTCCACCATCCCCGCGTTGATCCCGAGCCTTACTAAGATATCCATTCTTCTTGTTCTTGCCCCTATTACTGGGGGTCTGAGCATGACATTCGGGCATAAAAGCCGTAGATTCTCCAACCGGTGATCGAATCTGTCACCGTTGATATGGTCTAATTCTAACGATATTCTTTTCCCATTCCACCATGCCAGGCCACAGGCTTCGCATGCGGGCTTCTTCAAACCCGCTGCGATCAGTCTCATCTTAAGCAGATGCGTATTTGTATATGTTGAATTCTTAACCATTATCTCTTCAAGGGGAATCCTGTTCCATCCAAAGGATTCGAGTTTTTCTTCTTTGCTCCAGCCCTGGCCTTTCATGTGAGAAATATCGATATGTTCTTTTT
>DATCGY010000155.1:0-5506 GCA_036508635.1 Candidatus Anoxymicrobiaceae bacterium | reverse complement strand
CACTATGCCGGCTCTCCGGCTGGTTCGTATACCGGTTCGATCGTCTGGCACATGGAGAACTACGGAACCACCGAAGAAGACATGGCCAGGGTGGTCGTCAAGAACAAGGGCAACGCGATGAACAACCCCGACGCTCAATCTCCGATGGAGCTGACAGTAGAGGACGTGCTCAAGAGCCCGAAAGTCGTCTACCCGATAAAGATCCTCGACCACTGCCTGAACAGCGAAGGCGCGGCCGCCGTCCTGCTGGCGAACGAAGATGCGGCAAAGCGGTTCAAGCGCGACCCCGTATGGATAACCGGAATCGCCGCCAGCACCGAGTCTGGCAGACAGGCGGAGCGCGACGACCCGGGAAGCTCCCTGATGCCGGCGGTGAAGGCCTCGGCGGATTCCGCGTATGCGATGGCGGGGGTGACCGACCCTGCGGCCTCGGTCGATGTCGCGGAGATCTACGACGCGTTCTCCGGCGTTGAGATCTGCCTCTACGAGGAGCTGGGCTTCTGCGGATGGGGAGAGGGCGCGCGTTTCCTGCGCGATGGCAAGGTGGATATGGGCGGGAGCATCCCGGTCAACCCGTCCGGCGGCCTAATCGGAGGCGAACATGCCATCGGCGCGACCGGGGTATACCAGGTCGCGGAGATCGCAAGGCAGATCCGGGACGAAGCGGGG
Source organism: Candidatus Anoxymicrobiaceae bacterium (assembly GCA_036508635.1). GTDB lineage: Bacteria > Actinomycetota > Geothermincolia > Fen-727 > Anoxymicrobiaceae > FEN-727. Next base: position 4,837 of record DATCGY010000155.1, on the reverse strand, counting down.
GCGAGGCAGGTCCCCGGTGCGAAAGTGGGAGTTGCACAGAGCATGGGCGGGGCGCGCGGAGCCTACTCGGCATGCGTCGTCCTCGAGGGGTGACAAAGCATGGGTGAAACAGGCGAAATGGATCCGCGGTTCAAGCCGATCAAGGAGCGGGATGGGTTCGCGCTCATGCCCGACCGCTGGAAGGTCGACTTCTGGGCGTCGCAGGGAGAGCTCTCACGCTTCTATTTCGAGCTCAAGGGGAACGCTCGCCTGATGGGGACGAAGTGCCCACAGTGCGGCTCGGTTTACTTTTGGCCGCGCTCCTGGTGCAAGGATTGCTACGTGGACTGCGATTGGGTGGAAATGCCCCTGACAGGTAAGCTCACCGTATTCAGCCGCGTCGATATCTCTCTTTCTGAACTGCGTCGCGAAGTACCCTTCTACCAGGGTGGGGTGCTCGTCGACGGGGCGCGTTACCCCGTAATCGCCATTCTCCAACCATCGGGGCCCGACGAGCTGCGCGCGGGAATGGCCGTCAGGGCGAAATTCCTGCCAGCTGAGGAGCGCACAGGCAGGCCGAGGGACTTCTATTTTGTTCCTGACGAATAATGTGATAAAAATGTCTCGACATTCTACTCTGTCGGTCATCCGATGGGTTTGAAAAAGTCAATAAAGACGGTAGTTTGAACTAGGGAGGCACGAATGGATTTTAGTTTCACAGAGGAGCAAAAGCTTCTCAAGCAGTCGGTAGTCGAGTTCGCGCAGAAAGAGATCCTTCCCGGCGCGGCCGAGCGCGACGAGGAGGCAAGGTTCGATAGGGATGTATGGGATAAAGCTGCCGCGCAGGGTTACATGGGCATGCCTTATCCCGAGGAGTACGGCGGCGGCGGGGCCAGTGTAATCGACACCAGCGTTGTTGGCGAGGCCCTGGGCTACGGCGGCGGAGACGCGGGCTTCTGCCTCTCCTGGGGCGCCCATGTCGTCATCGGTGGAGTTCCGATCTGGCAGCTCGGCACCGAAGAGCAGAAGAAAAAGTATCTGCCCAAGATAGCCAGCGGCGAGTGGATATCAGGCCTCGGCCTCACCGAGCCGGAGGCGGGAAGCGACGCGGCGGGCTTGCTGACGACTGCGGACAAGAAGGACGGCTACTACGTGCTCAACGGCACGAAGACTTTTATTACCAACGGTCCCACGGGCCAGGTCTTTGTAGTGCTCGCCAAGACAGACAAGGACAAGGGCCCGGCCGGCATCTCCGGCTTTATAGTCGAAAAGGATTTCCCCGGCTTCTCAGTGGGCAAGGAGATCCAAAAGATGGGCAACCGTTCTTCGCCGACCTCAGAGCTCATCTTCGAGAACTGCGAAGTCCCCGCTGAGAACCTGCTCGGGCATGAGAACGCGGGCTTCATACAGGTCGCGATGGCCACGCTCGAGTGGGAGCGCTCGGTCATGCTCTCGGCCGCGATAGGCGGCATGGAGGTACAGCTCGAGCAGTGCATAAGCTACGCCAAGCAGCGCAAACAGTTCGGCCGGCCCATCGCCAAGTTCCAGGCCGTGCAGTTCATGCTCGCCGACATGAAGATGTGGCTCGAGACCTCGCGCTGGATTCTCTACAAGACCGCCTGGAACAAGGACCAGGGCATCATGGACACGATGACAGCCTCACTCTCGAAGCTGTACATCACGGACATGTCGATAAAGTCGGCTCACAACGCGATCCAGATCCATGGCGGCTACGGCTACACCAAGGACTACCCATACGAGCGCTCGCTGCGCGACGCGCAACTTGGTGTGCTCGGTGGAGGAACCTCCGAGATCCAGCGTTATATCATCGCGCGCGAGCTCCTGGCCTGATAAAACGGTTCGAAACCCGTGGCGCTTCTCTGGTGCCACGCGGACCGTCTGCGCATTGACGTAAGGGGTGGACTCACCAGTCCGCCCCTTATATCATTGGGCTGCTGCTTATTTCAGCGGCGGCACCGGGACGGGACGCACAATGGACAAAATCGAAAGACTGATAAACCTTACCGCTTTTCTACTGGATACCCGGAAAGCTGTTACTTTTGAAGAGCTTACCAACACCGTATACCAGGAGTATCCTTTAACGACGACCCGCGAGAAGAACGCCGTCCGAAAGATGTTCGAGAGAGACAAGGATGAGCTTCGCGAGATGGGCATCGACCTCGAGGCGACTTCGAACGAGGATGGCGAAGACGCCTATACCATTTCGCGCTCCCGGTACTACCTCCCGCACCTCGACCTGGATACCCAGGAGAGGGTAGCGTTGACCATGGTGTCCCGGTTGTTCCTTGGCTCGGGAACGCCTTTCAGCGGGCCGGCACACAGCGCCCTGCTCAAGCTCGCGTTCGACGATGACGGGAGCGGGGTTGTTCCCAATGTGCACTGGGTCGAATCGCCGGCCGACGGCGAAACCCTCAGCGCCATGATCGACGGGTTGACGCGGCGCAAACTGCTGACATTCTCGTATAGAGCGCTTGACGCTACCGAGCCGGTCGAGCGGGAGGTCGAACCGTACGGGCTCTTCAACAGGCGGGGGTACTGGTACCTGGTCGGACGCTGTTACTTCAGGGGTGAGACCCGCTGCTTCAAGCTCGACCGCGTCGTCTCAGATGTCGTGGTAAACCAGAAAAAGCCCCATACCGCCGACTTCGAGTTGCCTGAAGGGTTCAATTTCCAGGAGGAGTGCCGCTGGGAGTGGCCTCTCCCTCGCGGTGTGGAGGATATCGAGGCGTCCGTCGCCTTCGAGCCGAGGCTCGCATTCATACGCGAGAGCGGACCGGGCAAGGTCATCGGTGAAAGACGCCTCGGTGGTGGAGAGATAGAGGTCGACTACGAGGTCACCGACCCGGAGCAACTCGTCGACTGGGTCCTGAGCCTGGGTGCGGATGCTCACGTCATATCGCCACCCGAGCTTCGCCAGATGGCCATCGAGAGACTGACTGGAATGCTGAGGGGGCTCGAGTCCTGATGGCCGGCAAAGTCCCGGAGCGGCTCAACCGCATCCTGCTCATGGTTCCGTTCATCGTCGCCAACGATGGCGCGACCGTCGACGAGCTCTGCGAGAAGTTCAACATCGACCGCGATGAACTGGTCTGCGACCTCGATACCCTTCGCATGTGCGGGGTGCCCGACTACACCCCTGCCGACCTCATCGATTACAAGATAGAAGGCGACCGCGTCTTCATGACGATGGCCGACTATTTCAAGCGGCCTCTGACCATGACGCGTGAAGAAGGCCTCACCCTTCTCGTCGCCGGACACGCCCTGATAAGGTCCGGTGTTTTCGAGGCGGACGGCCCGCTGGGTACCGCTCTCGATAAGATAGAGCGACTGCTGTCGGTTAAGGAACAGATTGAGCTCGAATCGGTCGCCGAGCGTATAGACGTCGAGATGAACGCGTTTACCGGCAGCTGGATGGCCATCATCGAGGAGGGGCTCGGGAAACAACAGCGCCTCGTCATCGACTATTACAGCTATTCGAGCGGAGAGATAGCAAAGAGGCGGGTCGACCCCCTCTCGCTGCTGTGGTCCAGGGGATGCTGGTATCTGCTGGCGTTTTGCCACGAGGCGCACGACACCCGCCTGTTCAGGCTCGACAGGATAAGGAATCTCAAGCTCACCGGCGAGCCCGTCGCGGACGACGCCCACAAGTTCGAACTTCCCGAGATCATCGGAGAGTACAAGCCCGGAAGGAAGGCGCACAAGGTCAAGCTTCGGTTCTCGGGCAGGGAGGGCAGGCGCCTGGTAGAGGAATGGCCGACCGCGCGGTTGGCCGACGCGCCGGACGGGACGGTCGAAGTGGTGCTCCGCACGAGGAACCTCGTGTGGTTGTCCAACTATCTCCTGCGCTTCGGGGACCGGGTGAGAATCGAGTCTCCCGCCGAGCTCAGGAAGATTGTGGAGGAAAAAGCCAGGGCCCTCTTGAAAGAATACGGCAGCGGATAGGTGCGCATCGCCTGCCGGCCGGTTGGTTCGATTCAATTATGGAGAAACTGTGAGTATAAAGATAATATCCGACATCCACGGAGCGTTCCCGGCGCTTGCCGAACAGCTCGACCCGGACGACATTGCCATCCTGCTGGGAGACTACGTCAACCTTATCGACTTCCAGACCCTGGAGGGAATCCTGGCCGACGTTTACTCGAGGGAGGAAGTCGCCGAGGCCCTGTCCATCTTCGGAAAGGGAACCAGCGCGTTGCGTGAGGCTGCAAAGAAACGGATACGTGACATCATGGGAAGCGATCCCGCGAAAGCCGCGCGTATCGGCGAGCTCGTGCTCGAGAGCTACAAAGAGCTCTTTGCCAGTATCCCATGCCGCGCTTACATGATCTACGGAAACACCGACAACCCGCACATGGTAAGGAACCTTGCCGACGGGAACGTCGAGATCATAGAGACGGGTGTTGTAGAGATAGAAGGGCAGAGGTTCGGGTTCATCTCCGGGTCCCCTCACGGTCCGTGGACCGTGGGACTTCCCGGCGAGATGAACATCGAAGAGTACGACAGGCGCGTGCGTGACCTGGGGCCGGTCGAAGTGCTCTGCACCCACTACCCTCCCGCTGTTCCCGCCCTGACCTTTGACACCTGCGCTGACCGTGACGAAGCGGGAAGCGCCTCACTGCTCGAGTATATCGAGGAACATAGTCCGACCTACCATTATTTCGGCCACGTGCACCACCCGCGCGTGACCTCGGAGCGCCTCGGCTCGACTTGCCTTGTGAACGTCGGGTTCTTCCGCGAGCACAGAACCGCCGTTGTCCATCCGGCGAGCTGCGGCCCCACTTAGAGAGAACAAGAAGATTGTTGTCTGGTTCTCCTACGTTTGGAACCTTTTGTTGCT
>DATCGY010000154.1:0-9144 GCA_036508635.1 Candidatus Anoxymicrobiaceae bacterium | reverse complement strand
CGGCTGGTGAGTGCTGTACATCACTCCTCCGTCTATAGACACGCCGTGAAGCGCCCCCTGGAGGATCGCGTTCTGCTCGGCATGAAGCCCACGGCAAAGCTCGTGCGTTGTGCCGCTCGCCGCGCCTGCTTCGTCGCGAAGGCAACCCATGTCGGAGCAGTGCGCAAGGCCCATAGGCGCTCCGTTGTATCCCGTTGTCAGAATGCGCTTGTCTTTGACTACAAGCGCTCCTACCTGCCTTCGCAGGCACGTCGCCCGCCCGGCGACCACTCTCGCTATACTCAAGAAATACTCGTCCCACGTCGGGCGCATACTATCCTCCATCGACCGGCAGGACAACGGTGAAAGTGCTTCCCTGTCCCACTGCGCTTGCAACCTCTATCGTCCCGCCGAGCGTCTCAACGAGCTCCTTGCTTATCGATAGCCCCAGCCCGGAGCCCCCATGCTTCTGCGCCCGGGACTGTTCCACCCTGTGGAACCTGTCGAATATGCGCTCAAGCTGGTCTTCGGGTATCCCTGGCCCCGTGTCCGAGATATCGATCCTCACTCTATCGTCCGGAGCCTGCGCCCGAAGCTTGACTGAGCCGCCCGCCCCGGTGTATTTGATTGCGTTTTCGAGGAGGTTGGTCACTACGCGCTCCAGCCGGTCAGGGTCGGTGCTGAACTCGAGCGACCCAGGCAGGTCGACGTTGAGGACAACGCCCGCGTCCTGCGCCCTGGTTGCATAGAGGTTCGCCAGGTTCCGCATGAAGTCGACCAGGTCGATCTTTTTCTTCTCGAGCTTTACTTCACCCGCGTCTATCTGCGAGAGCAGGAGAAGGTCGCGTAGCACGCGCACCAGACGCTTGCTCTCATGGTTTATTATCTCGAGCGAGCGCTTCCGCTCCTCGGGGCTGGTGCTCACACCGTCGAGCAGTGCCTGGCTGAAACCCTCGATGCTGGTCAGCGGGGTACGCAGCTCGTGCGAGACGTTGCCGACAAAATTACGCTGGAGGTCGTATGCAGTGCGCACGCGTGAAGCCATCATGTTAAAATCGCGCGCCAGCTCCGCGGTTTCGTCGGAGCCTTTCACCTCCACTTCCTGGCTGTAGTCGCCCGCCGCCATAGCTCGAGCAGCTTCCGTGACAGCCCTTACGGGTTGGCTGATGGCGGACGAGAGGTAGAACGACAAGCCCATCGAGATGGCGAGAGCCATGAGACCCGCGACCACCACGTACAGGATCAGGGCGCCGGCGAAGTGCCTCACCTGCTCGACGGGTTTTATCGCGAGCAGAAAGCCGGACCCGCCGGTCGTAAGCGTGGTCGGCGCGGTAGCGAACACGTAGCTGCGGCCGAGCCTCTGGAAAAAGCGCTCGGTTATCCGCGCGCCGCGGTAGCTGAAGATGTCGGGCGGAAGTTGAAGGGTGTCTGCTCCGAAACTCGGGCGGCCCTCGGACTCGGCCACAACCTGTCCGTCCGGCGAGACCACGGCAAGCTTGACCTGCAGCACCTGCGATTCGGTGTTCAGGAAATTGGTCACGAGGCTCGTGGCCGCCGCCTGCTCATCGACAGGTGGAACCCCGGGAGGGGCCTCGCCTGGAACGGCCGACGCGCCGTTTTCCTGGCTGAACAACCGCTCGGTAGCCTGGACGACCTGGCCGATATCCTGGGCCACGGCGCCAACCTGCTTGCGGAGATCCTCCCTGTCGCGGTTCCGTATATAGCGGGTCAGAAAGACGAGGAAAAATGCGCTGGCGAGCAGTAGCGAGACGATAACGACGACGAAATACGTGGCGGTTACGCGCCCTCGAAGCGTATGGAACATCCTATTCACCCTTGAAGCGATAGCCGACGCCGCGTACCGTCTCGATAAACCTGGGGCTGTCCGCAAGATCCGACAGCTTCTCCCTCAGGTGTCTGATGTATACGTCAACGGTCCTCGTATCGCCCATGTACTCGTAGCCCCACACCTTCTCCATCAACCTGTCACGCGTCAACACTATGCCAGGGTTGGCGGCCATAACATAGAGGAGGTCGAACTCCTTTGCTGTCAACTCGATCTCCCCGGTCCCCGAGACCTCGACCTTGCGGCGACTCGAATCGATCGTGAGCTCGCCACGCACTATGATGGGCTCGATCTCTTCCGAGGCGGGCTTGGCACGACGGAGTACCGCCTTGACCCGCGCGACGAGCTCCCTCGGACTGAACGGCTTTGTCAGGTAATCGTCAGCACCGAGCTCGAGCCCAAGCACCTTGTCGACCTCGGACTCGCGCGCCGTCAGCATTATTACCGGCACCTGTGATGCCCTTCGGATCTCCCGAAGCACATCAAGCCCGTCTTTGCCCGGCAGCATTATATCGAGGACCAGCAGGTCCGGCTTTTCGATGGAGAACTTTTCGATGGCCGACTTCCCGTCCTGGGCGCTCACAACCTTGAAGCCCTCTTTGCCCAGGTACAGCTCGACCAGCTCCAGGATGTGCTCCTCGTCATCCACCACCATTATCTTCTCGGGCTTTGTCTCCACCGTACCTCCGTCCCGTTTCGAGAGCTAGATCCGGAGCCCCACGTCGAATCCCTCGTGGATCGCATCGTAAACCCTGCGCGGCTCCACGCAGTCACCAACCTTGTAGAACTCCAGGCTCTCGAGCAGACCTTTCTCGGAGAGGCTCTTCCAGAGGCCGTTCTCGGCCTTGGAGCCCACCGCTATGAGAACCGAATCCGCCGGGCACAGTCGCAGCTCCGACCCGGCCTCGACGTAGGCTCCCTCTTCGGCGATCTTCACTACCCGGCAGCTCTGAACCGTCTTGACGCCCGCGGCCGCGGCATCCTTGAGGATGACCCAGCGGCTGGAGAGTCCCATGTCCGCCCCGCACTTGTCCATCATCTCGATGACCGTCACATCCTTGCCCTGTTCGGCAAGGAACGTCGCTGTCTCGATGCCGACAGCTCCTCCACCGACCACCGCGACTGTGTCGCCGGTCTCGGATACCCCGGTCAGCACGTCCCATGCGTTGATGACGGTGGGGCCGTCGATGCCCGCGATGCCGGGAACTATCTGCCTGGCACCGGTAGCGATGACAAGGACGTCGGGCCCAAACTCGTCGAGCAGGTCGGGCGTGAAGGTTGTGCCGAGCATGACATCCACCCCTTCGTTGACGACCTGGCGGGAAAGGTAGCGCACCATCTCGCTCCACTCCTCCCGTCCGGGCGGGACCGCGGCAAGGAGGCCCTGACCGCCGAGCTCGTCCGAAGCCTCGCAAAGTGTGACCGCATGCCCCCGGGCCGCGGCGACCCATGCCGCCTCCATTCCACCGGGGCCACCTCCTACGACAAGGACTCGCTTCTTCTCCGTGGCGGGGGCGAGCTCGGTCTCACGCTCCCGGTTGGCGCGAGGGTTGACCGTGCATGAGATCGGCTGCAGCAGCATGACGTGGTCGAAGCAGCCCTGGTTGCAGGCGACACAGGTGCGTATGTCCGCTGCCCTGCCCTCACGGGCCTTGTGCAGGATCTCTGGGTCCGCGAGGAACGCCCGCGCCATACCCACTATGTCCGTTCGGTCGTCTTCCAGTATCCTCTCGGCAAGCTCCGGGTTGTTTATGCGGTTGCAGCACGCGACAGGGATGCTCTTGACGCTCCCGCGTATCCCTTCAGCAAGATAGACGAAAGCTCCCCTTGGAACGTTCATCGTGATCTGTGGAACGCGCGTCTCGTGCCACCCTCCCGTAACGCTTATCATGTCCACGCCGCACCTCTCCATCTCGGCGGCGACCACCTTTGTCTCCTCGAGCGTGTGGCTGCCCTCGACGAAGTCGGAGCCCGAGAGCCTGCAGATCAGTGGGAAATCGGGACCCACCGCTTCTCTGATCGATTCGAGGACTTCGCGCATGAAAGTCATTCGCGCGAAGATATCGCCGTTATACCTGTCCTCCCGCTGGTTGGTGAGAGGAGAGAGGAACTGGTTGACGATGTAACCGCCGCACACTATCAGCTCGACGGCGTCGAACCCCGCTTCTCGGGCCCGGCGGGCGGCATCACCGTACGTGCGCTCGATGCCAATTATCTCTTCCCCAGTGAGCGCTTTCGGCACCTCGGGGTTGAAGCGTGAAGGCACGGCCGACGGGGCAACGGGTTGCTCACCCATGAGAAAGCTGAAAGCGTAGCGGCCCGCGTGGTATAACTGCGCCGCGACGGGCTGCCCGTGCCGGTGAATGCGGTCGGTGAACTCCTTGAGCCCGGGGATGAACTTGTCGTCGTCGATCCCGACCATCGTGGGCGTGCCCATTCCGCGCCTTTCCGTGTAGCAGCCCCCCAGAATCATCAAGCCCGGACCGGGGTCCGCTTTTGCGCGCTCCTCGTAGAAATCGATCAGTCCGCCGGTCATGAACCCTTCGCGGGTCATGTTGAGGTGCATGGCGGGCATCAGGATTCGGTTCTTCATCTCGAGGTCCGCGATCTTTATCGGCTCGAATATGCGCTTGAACTCGGCCAACTGGATATTCCTTTCCTCTTGATTCGCGGCGTCCAGGGCTCACCTGTCGGTCGTGCCGTTGTACCGGTTACCTCTATTCTAATGGAATCGAGCCACACCAGTCTGGACCCGCGGTTAGCCGCCGTGCCTCGGGCGGGTGACCTCACGCCTCACGGCTCCTATTTGCCCCGCGACGATCGCGGGCTCAGGGCCGGTATTCGAGGCGCTTCAATGGCGACGGCAGACACTCTGTGATAAGGTTTCGTTTGCTGTGATGCGACCGTACTCACTCTGCTGGAGGTCCCGGTGATAATAGACGCGCATACCCACATATTTCCGCCGGACGTTATCGAGCGGCGCGAGATGTACGCCAAGCGCGACTCGTCGTTCGACTTCATCTACAGCAACCCCAAGGCACGGATGGTGACGTTCGAAGGCCTCATCGAAGAGATGGATACTGCCGGAGTCGACAAGTCCATCGTGTGCGGGTTCCCGTGGCGCAGTCTGGACATGTGCCGCCAGCACAACAGTTACATGATGGAGGCTATAAACCAGTATCCCGACCGCCTTATCGGGCTGGCGATCGCCAACCCGGTGGCCGGCAAAGCCTGCGACACCGAGCTCGACCGCTGTTTCACGGGCGGGCTGAAGGGTGTCGGAGAAGTGTCGGCCGACGCCCAGGGCTTTCGCCTCGACGACAAAGGGACAACGGGGCGGCTCGTGAAGGCCGTCGAAGAAGCGGGGCTCATCCTGCTCCTGCACGCCAACGAGGACGTCGGGCATTTCTACCCGGGCAAGACCCCGACCACACCGGCGTCGGTCTACAGGTTCCTGGAGAAGTTCACTGACGTAACAACCATCCTGGCGCACTGGGGAGGGGGGCTGTTCTTTTACGAGCTGATGCCGGAGGTCGCAAAGGTTACGTCGTCAGTCTATTACGACACCGCGGCATCACCGTTCCTGTACAGGCCGGATATCTACAAGCTGGCCGTGGAGATCGTCGGTCCTGGCCGCATTCTCTTCGGCACCGACTACCCTCTGCTTCGGATGCAGCGGCACTTGAACGAGATAGAAGCTGCCGGGCTCGAACCTGAGACGAAAGAAGCCATCCTCGGACGCAATGCTCTCGCGATGCTCGGGCACCGCTTCGACTAACCCTGGCGCTGTTCCCCGGGGGACTGCACGCACGCGCCATCTCTTATCGCATCGCGCACATCGGCCGCCGCCGGCCCCATGCCCAGTATCGGCAGTAGCTCGTTGAGGTCTTTGATGACCGGGACGTCGGCCGGGTTTCCGAAGCCGAACCGGTCGATCATCACCGGATTGATGCCGACGCTGCGCGCCCCGAGGACGTCGGAGTAGTAGTGGTCGCCCACGTGCACCGCTCTGCCTGGCTCGACGGCCAGGCGCTCGCAAGCGACCTGGTAGATGCGCGGGTCGGGTTTGATCAGCCCCACGCTCGCCGAAGACAGTATCGAGTCGAGATAGCGGAACAACCCCATGTCGAAGCACAGCTTTGCCAGGCGGGAGTCCCAGTTGGACACGAGGGCCAGCCTGTAACCCTCATCGTGAAGGCGTTTGAACACGGGGACCACGTCGTCGTAAGTACGCCACCTTGCTCCGTCTCCGAAGTGGTCGTAGATGGCACGCCCGATAAGGTGGCGGTCGCCGTCGATTCCCATCTCATCGAGGGCGACGGCGTAAAGCTCAGACCACATCGCGGAGGCGTCGGTCTCGTTTGCCCAAAAGGAGTCGTCCTGCCAGTAACGCTTCTCGTAGTAGCGGTCGGCCGCGATAACGCCGCGTGTCATCGCCTCGTCGGAAGGGTCGCATCCGAACCTCAACATCACCTCGCGGATGACGCCCTCGAGCGAAGGGTAAGGCTTTAGCAGCGTATTTCCGACGTCGAAAAAGACCGCTTCTATGATTTCCGGGTCAAACGTCTTCAAATAAATCATCCTCTTTCGATCGACAACTATACAATACACCAGGGACGCTCTATCCACCGCGTCGTCCGTCGAATATCAATGTCGAACCCCGATCGCCCGATAATAATAGAGATATGAAGAACCTGAGATTGCTATGGTGGAATTTCAGAAAGAAACTCGGCTCGCCGAAGCTCCTTTGCGATTCGTGCGACTACGACTACCCATCCGCCTGCCACAACTCAAAACGTCCCAACGTCACCGTCTGCCACGACTACAAAAAGCGATAACCCCTTGAAAACCCGGGGTCTGAAAACCCGGGGTCAGATCTGTTTATTGAAGGGGTGGCGTCCGCTGAAGAAGAAGGGGTCAGGTCTTTTTTTCAAGCGGGAAATAGATCAAACAGGAATCGGATTGAAGAAACAGACCTGACCCCGGCCTAACTTGAAAACCCAGACCTGACCCCGTTCACCCTTCAAAAACCAGATCTGACCCAAAAGCGATAACCCTGGTTAGAGGGAGGTTATGGTCCGGGGACCGAGCATGGGATTGTCGGTCTGAGCAAGAGCTTCGTCGATGGCACAGAGCATGCTGTCCTTGTCCTGCGGCAGCATCCCGTAGATGGGAAGGTAGTTCGATACGTGGTCGCTCAGGAACTCGGCTCCGGTGACCTCAAGGTTCTCCAGGAGGAGGCGCGTCTCGAGAGCGATTTCCCTTCCTGAGAGCTCCTCGAAGCCACGGCTCTCTTTCTCGTCGTAGAGGTCGCATCCGGGCAACACGACCAGCGTCCGGATGCGGATATACTGTGGGTTCATCGCGTTGAGCGTACGTGCCGACCCGATTGCGTGCTCCCGCGTCCGCTCACGCCCTCCGAGTCCTGCCAGGACATATGTGGACAGCAGGATGCCGGCTTCGTGGAGCTTCTCGGCGGACCTGATGTAGTCATCCGGTGTTGCTCCCTTGTTGATCCTCCTCAAGGTCTCCTCGTCGCCGCTCTCCAGCCCCATATAGATGATCTGCAGTCCGTGTTCATGCAACCTTCTCAAGTCCTCGACCTTTCGCCCCCTGATAAAGCGAGCGCCGCCATAGCACGAGATCCGCCCGACTCCCGGGAATGCCTCTCTGACGTAGTCAAGGACCTGCACGAGGTCGTCAGCGCGCATCGCGATCGTGTTTCCGTCGGCGAGAAAGACCGATGACGGGTTGGCCCACACGTGCTTTGCCATCTGAATGTCTTCTTTTATCTCGAGAAGTGGACGGACGCGGTACTTCTTCATCTTGTACATGCCGCAGAACGCGCACTGGTTGTGAGGGCAGCCTATCGTTGCCTGGATGATAAGGCTGCCGGACTCGCATGGCGGACGGAAAACCGGCTCTTCGTATCTCAACTCTCTACCCCCAGCGCTCCGACAGTGAGGTCGGTAAGTGCTACCCTGTAGCGAAAGAGGTCCCACCCGATCTCGAGGAGCTCCGCCCTTATAGGCCCCTGCAGCTCTTCGATCGTCGCCCATCGCGCCTCTGCGATCTCCTCTGTATCTATGGGGTCCAGCTCACCGCTCAACTGCCTCGCTTCGAGAATATGCGTGGTCCAATCGATGGGCTTCCTGTAACCACAGGTAAAGCTCGCCTTGATACGAACGACGTATCGCAGCAGCTGTATCTCGAGCCCCGTCTCCTCATGGGCTTCACGAATAGCTCCGTCCTCGAGTGTCTCGCCGCGATGCGCCGCCCCGCTGGGCACCCTGAAAGCTTCGGCAGGGAAGAACGGCTTCCGGATCACGGCGATGAGACCGGTATCTGTCTGGTTCCTGATGAACATCGTGACATCGTGCGCCCTTCCATCGCGCATGCTGCTGACGACCATGTCGTATTCGCCCTGTGCTATCTCGAACTCCCACGAACACACGATGGGCGAACCAAATTGGGCTTCAAGCGCCTTTACGTTCTCATTACTTATAAACATATCTCAATTCTACAACTCCCCCCCCATTTTCTTCTCCCCCACCCTCACCAGGTTCAGACATAGTGGAACCAGACCACAGTCTTCTTATTATCTTAAAGTGCAGGGCGAGGGGTACTTTTTTCCGTCGAACTCCGCAGCGGATTTATATCTGAATGAATTACCATCTTGCCGCGAGGACCTCGAGGAAAAAACGTACCCCGAGCCCCCCTCGGTTATTGAGGAAGGAGGGAGGTCAGGCGCTGCTCGAGTGAGTTGAACTCGTCGAAGTTCTCGCCGCGGGAGACCATGGTGATCATCTTTCCGTGGTCGTTAGGAACGAGGGTCTGGGTGACGAGGCCCATTTCCCGGTAGCTCTTGATGGCGTTCTTAAATGCTACCCTGCAGAGCGACTCCTCACGCCTTACCGAGCCTTCCTTGAGCATTCTCTCGCCCTCGCTGAAGCAGAGCTCGACCGCGTTGTCCACCTTGACGGGCTCCTCGGCGGGAATCGAGGTCAGGGCGCGGCTGGCGATGAGATAGGCCTCCAGGTAGGAGTCGAGAAGCGACCGGAGCGTGTTTGCGTACATCTGGTGGTCGAGTTTCCAGGCCTCGGCTTCGCGGGTCGGGCTGAAGATGAACTCCTGCGAGAACACCGTTCTGAGGAATTCGAGGTTATCAGGCTCACCTTTGCCCTCGGTACTTGCGACCACCGCCGACATGGACGCTTCCATGAAGTGGCCGAGCGGGATGTTCTTGTTGTACTCGAGGAAGCGCCTGCCGCTGCCTTCGACCCGGTAGACCTCTTCGTCGGCAATAGTGTCGCGCGAGA
>DATCGY010000153.1:0-7959 GCA_036508635.1 Candidatus Anoxymicrobiaceae bacterium | reverse complement strand
CCAGTCGAAATGCCCGAGATGCGGTGTCCCGAAGGCGATCGGTCAGTACTTATGGGACCCGCGGGACGGGGTCATCATAAACAGGAGTAACGGCAGGAGAATAATCCTCTGGCCGTGTTACGCCCTCGAGCAACTGCTGGGGACCCTTCGCGAGCAACTCGGCGAAGAGGCGGAGATACTTATAACAAACACCGTAAAGCGCTATCAGAGGGACAACATCCTGAGCGGTGGTGTAGGATTCACGCCCGAAGAAGACGTCGAGTTCCTGGCAAGCGACAGGCAGGGCCAGTACGCTCTCCTGCTCCGGCATCTCGCGTGCATGGGTTACGGTCACGGAGTGGCGGACCTCGAGCAGGATAACAAGGTCAGGATAACCATTACCAATCCGCTGATACCCCTGGTATCCTCCGGACTCGTTGCCGGCATGGTCGAAGCACTCGAAGGCGAACCCGTCAGGGTGTCCTGGACCGAACGCGCCGGGGCCACCGCCTACACCCTGGTCTGGTAACTCCGAAGCAGCAAGCACTCCTGCGCTACCGGGAGTCAAGTGAGGACTGAACAAGGCTGTTGATGTGCTCGATGATGGTCTCGATCGGAGTGCCGGGGCCGAGGTTCCCCGTTACACCCATGTCTTCGAGTGCTTTCACGTCGGCTGGAGAGATCAGCCCGCCCGCGCTAATAGGAATGTCCGCGGCGTCGAGTTTCTTGAGCTCATCGATCACGCCTTCCGCGATAATGGGAAGGCTGCCCGTGTGGTCGCTCAACGCGATGACGTCAACATCCTCGGAGACCGCCGCGTTTGCTACCCCGGCGGGCGTCTGGTAGCGGCCTGTATAGATGACCTCCATCCCGGCGTCACGCAGAGAGGTCACGAGGGTCAAGGCCCCTCTCTCGTGGATATCACAGCCTACCTTCGCGACCAGCACCCTGTTTTTGCGCTCGTCTTTCATGATCCTGTCATTCCTCCACGACGTCCCGGACGAACTCCGGAGCCTCGATCTCCTTGAAGGGGTCGTATTCGACGCCGGACCCCAGCCTTATAACCCCGACGCATTCGCCGATAGTCAACCCTGCCTTGGCAGCCTCGATGACCGCGCGCTGGACGTTTCGGCCTTCCCTGGTCGCCACGAACAGGTCCGTGGTCAGCGGGTTCAACCGCGCCATATCGCGAGAGGCCTTGAACTGCTTCACCTCGCGAACGCGCTGCTCGCGCATGGCGATGGTGGGCGCCTTGTAGGCTACGTCCTTGATGGCTTCATTTATCGGTCCCTCTTCCTCCTCGGAACGAAACGCGTTGACACCGACGATCAGCCTCTTGCCCTCCGCCTTCTCGCGCTGCACTTTCAGGCGGGACGACTCCATGACCTTGTTGAGCCAGCCCGATTCGAGGCACTCGAAGATGCCCCCCTGCCGCTCTATCTCGCCGAGGTACTCGTTGACCTTTCCCTCCATGGTGCTGGTCAGCCATTCCAGGTAGTAGGAGCCGCCGAGGGGGTCAGCTACGAGGGGGACGTTGGCCTCGTGCGTGATGATGTGCTGGGTATCCAGGTTGAATATGCGCGCCTCGGGAGAAGGCAGCCCGACGGCTTCGTCCATGCTAGAAGCGTCGAGAGAGTTGACGCCGCCGAGGACGCAACTGAGTATCTGAAGCGTTATGCGCGCGGCGTTGTTCAGCGGCTTCTGGTAAGTCAGCGACAGGCCTGAAGTACGGATGCCGATCTTCAGTTGCGCGGCCCGGTTCGTGGTAGCGCCGAACTTCTCCCTGGCGATCTTCGCCCACATCTTTCGGGCCAGGCGGAACTTGGCGATAGTCTCGAAGAAATCCGATTCCGCGTCGAGGGAGAAGACCATAGGCCCGTACTCGTCGAGCGAGATGCCGCGCTCCCGCAGGTCTTCCATGACGGCGGTGGCGACGGCCAGGCATCCGCCCAGCTCTCTCACGGCGTCCATCCCGCCCTGGCACGGATCGACCCCGTTCGGTGCGACGGGACGCCAGTTGGGGGTGTTGCCGACCGAGAACTCTATATGGTCGAGACAGATGCGCCGGTCGACCCTGGTGGGAAAGTCGGGGCAGCCGTAGACGAGCTTGGTCCTTATAGGGTCGTTGATGCTGTTGCCGCGCAACTGCTTTATGTCGATGCCCTTGTTCTCCATCATCGCCACCAGCAGGCCGTAAAAGTAGATAAAGCTGGACATCCCCGCATGGGCCAGCTCGAAGACGGCGTCACCCAGCGGGAGGCTATCCAACATCTCTTCGTAGACGTTCAGGGCGTACGTGGCGACACCGCCGCACATCATGCTGTTCCACGCCGAGGGGTGGTCCGGGTCGATTCCGGCCTGGGTCGGGAGGTCGCAAAGGAGCCTGAGGTCGGTCATGCCGTTGGCAATGTACTGCCTGAACGCCTGGTTTGTCTCTTCAGCCGTCGCGTAGCTGACGATGAACGACTTCAACCACAGGCGATCCCTGTACATGTTGGGGTAGATGCCGCGAAGGAACGGGTACTCACCCGGGTTTCCTGAATCCGCCTCGTACGACAGGTGGCTGATATCGTCCGGGCCGTAGCCGGGTTTCAACTCGATGCCGCTTTGAGTCGCCGTCCTGACCATGTGCCCGGCAAGCCTGTCGACCTTTGTTTCCTCCGATTCCATCGGCCTCTCCCAGCATAATCCAGCGGAAACCGCGGCACCTGCGGCACCATGCATCGTTAATTATATTTATCATA
This sequence comes from Candidatus Anoxymicrobiaceae bacterium, assembly GCA_036508635.1. Lineage (GTDB taxonomy): Bacteria > Actinomycetota > Geothermincolia > Fen-727 > Anoxymicrobiaceae > FEN-727. The sequence goes on along the minus strand of DATCGY010000153.1, from coordinate 5,236 downwards.
CGGTCAACCAAAAGTCGAAGATGGTTGCTCGGCTGGATCGGGGAACGAGAGCCCGGACCTGCTGATCGCATGGGGTGCCGTGCACAGACCGGTTGCTACTCCGACCCTACATCAGGCCGCGCATCATATCCGTCGGGTCCAGGAGGCTCCCCGTATCGCATCCACATTCTAAACAAATGATAAGCTAGTGACGGGCGACCTCGAGATTCTCGAGTCAAGCGGATCAGTGGGGGAAAAAGATGACCACACAGGCTGCGAAGCAGAAACAGAAAAAGAAGAGGGCGGAAAAGAAAAAGCACGAACATCAGACCGAGCAGATGGCCGAAGAGGCCGCAAGGAAGAAGCGCGCCCACACGGAAGCCACCATTGCGATAGTCGCGCTGTTGATGATGGTCCCATTCATCCTGACCGGGGTTATGCTCTGGCCGGCGAAGTAGAAAGGGGAGACAAAATGGAGGAGAAGGGCGCAGGATGGTTGACGTTCGCTTCGATAATGCTGGTCATCGCCGGAGTCGGCAACTTCATCTGGGGAATCACCGCTATCGCACGCAAGGAACTGCTGGTTCATAAATTTCTCTTCGCCAACCTGACTTTCTGGGGAATCGTCTTCATTGTGGTGGGGGCTTTCCTGGTAGTCGCGGGAATCGCGCTCCTCAACGAGGCACAGTGGGCTCGCTGGTTCGGGATCACCTTCTGCTCGCTCAGCATAATATTCTACTTGCTTGTTATCTGGGCGTACCCGGTGTGGTCCGTGATGGTCATCGCTATTGATGTATTGATCATCTTCGGGCTTGCGGAGCATGGAGCGCGGCAGAGCGCCTAGCCCCCTGCGGCCCGGCTTCGCCGGGTGGTGCTCAAAGGTGATGAGCGTGCCGGACTGGACGATTGATTCTATCGCTGACGTCGCAGACCGCTTGTGAGGGCGCGGAGTGTCGAAAACGACAGTCTACAAAGGGCACGTCGTGTCCATCGTAAGCAGGCTATGCGTTGTCTACGCGCTGCTTCTCGCTGTCCTCGGCCTGGTCCAGGGTCTTGGATCGAATTACAGCGGCCCGGTACACAACACTCTCGCGAGTCTGGACCGCTATGCCCTGGTTCCGGAGTGGGGAGGCAGCCACATCTTCCCGCTCCTGTTCGCGTTGTTCATGCTGGCCCTGGCATACGAGCTATGGTATAGAAAAAAAGCCGCCCTTATTATCCTGACGTTCTACATGGTAGTGCAAGGAATCCTCCAGCTCGTGAGCGGAATAAGCGCCCACTGCGCCATCCTGAACCTCCTGCTCGCGGCGGTTTTCCTGACCTCGTGGAAAGCATTTGTGGCTTGGCCGGACCCTCGCTACCTGCGACGCCTTGTCGGTGTTGTCATCATTGCGGTGCCCGCGCTCATGATCTATGGAACGGTCGGCCTTTATCTCGGCAGGCGGGAATACGGATTATCCGGGGAGTCGGTGGCCCTCGTCAAAGAGGCATGGCTGGTCGTGGTCGGCAGAAGCGGCATCCATTTTGTCGGACGGGATGTCCTCTTCAAGTACACGCTCGCAATAGCTGCCCTCGCAGTGGCCGCATACATGTTGTTCCTGCTCTTGCGGTCCCACGGATACACCGAGGGACACGACCCGGAGGAAGAATCAAGAGCCAGGGCGATCCTCGCGGCGCACGGTGGAGACAGCCTCTCGTATTTCAATACGCGAACGGAAAAGAGCTACTATTTCCTTCGCGACGAATGTTTCCTGGCTTATCGCGTTATCGCTGGGATGGCGCTCATATCCGCGGACCCTGTGGGCGCGGAAGGGACGCTCGCCGAGTTGTTGTCGAGGTTCAAGGACCATTGTCTGAAGATGGGCTGGCGCCTCGGGGGGATCGCCCAGAGCGAGAGTACGGCGAAAGCACTCAAGAACCTGGGGTTGCGTGCGTTTGTGCTGGGTGAGGAAGCGATCGTGGACCTGGAAGGTTTCACCATCGAAGGCCGAAGCGTCAGGAAGCTGCGCCAGTCGGTGAACCAGATGGCGAGAACCGGGGTATATGCCGAGTTCATGTTCAACGAGAGCATGCCGTCTCACTTGAGGTACGAGTTGCAGAAGATCTCGACGACCTGGCGTGGTGACAGCCCTGAAACCGGGTACTCTATGGGATTGGGCAGGCTGCTCAGTTCCCAGGATCCCGATTGCCTGCTCGCGCTCGCGTACGACTCCGATGCCAGGCCGATCGGCTTTCTATATCTAGTGCCCATGTATCCGCGCGAGGGCTACTCTCTCGACATCACGCGCACGAAACTCGGTGCGCCTCGTCCGCTCTCCGACTTCCTGATTTCCAGGACCGCGCTGTTCTTGAAGCAAGAGGGCTATTCGTACCTGTCCCTGCACTTCCTTGCGCTTTCCCAGCACTACCGGGAGGACAGGGAGGACGACGGAAGCGCATTCTGGAGGGCGGTTTCGAAGATAATAGACCGCTGGTTTCCCGTTGTGTCCGCATACACGTTCGATAAAAAGTTCTCACCACGATGCATCAAGCGCTACCTGGTCTACCCCAGCTACCTTGAATTCTTGAGAACGGGGTTTACAGTCATCGCGGCGGAGTCCGCGCTCAAGTTAACCAGACATACTGAAAGGGCCGAGCTCGAGGAGGCGGCTCAGCAGTTAGAGATGGATTGACCGCGCCCGGTTCCGTCATCAAGCGGGTGGTTTTGCTCGAGAAAGACATGGATATGCTTTTTAATCTATGCTTATCGGTGACCTTGTAAAATAAAGGTCATCAATTTCGTAATAGACCAGGTCAGTTTCGCGCGCGAAAGCACGCAGCAAGTATCGTATCGAGGTTGAAAAACATGGCGCGAACTTCTTCATCAAGGGGGCCGACGTACTCTTCAGGCCGGAGCGGGAGGAGGAGGATTCGTCCCCGGAGCGCGAAAGCCGCAGGGCCTGCGCCCGCCAGGCGCCGGGGTCCGGCCCCTATAATAATCATCGCGGCCATCATAGTAGCGCTGGTCTTCTGCTGGGTATTCGGCAGGGGATGCAGCGGAAGCCAGAAGGCAAAAGAGAACGAGAAGCTCCAGACGTACACGACCTCGGTCAACAAGCTGATTCAGCGGTCCGCGGCGGTCGCCTCACAGTTCAACACCCTCAAGGGAACTCTCAAGGGGATGTCGCGCGACGATGTTAACAGGAAGCTCTCGCAGATAGAGAGCGACTGCAAATCTATCGCGAACGAGTCAGGAAAGGTCGTGGTGCCGTCCAAAGCCACGGGTCTGCAACCTCTCTTGCAGTTGACATTCGACCTTCGCGCCCGGGGCGTTACAGAGTTCAAGACCGGAATGCTCGACGCCCTGGACAACAAGGACAAGAACGCGGCCGTTGAATCGATCTCCAAGGGCCTGACCGACCTGGTCGTCTCCGACCAGGTGTTCAAGAGCTATCAGGACCAACTCGGCGCGAAGCTGAAGGACGCCAAGCTATCGTACGTCAAGGTCGCGGATGCCGGGCAGTTCGTTCCGAAAGTCGACGACGCCTCTGTCGCGGCGATCAATGTGTACGTCTCCCCGGGCACCACCACCACCTCGACCACCAAGACGGGGACCACTACGACAACGGCCACAAATACCCCGGCGCAGGTCATGAAGGCTTATTTGACGAACCAGGGGGTCGACGCGACGGGCGCGTCCTTCGCAGTGGTGTCCTCGAGCCAGAGTGACCCGAACTGGAAGCTGGATAGTGTCACGACCGGCTCGAACACGAGGTATTTCATCCTCCACAATGCAAACGGTAGCTGGACCGTCGTCGACTACGGCACCGGCTTTACCGCGGCCCAGCTGAAGTCCAACGGGGCTCCCAGCGACCTGTCGCCGACCGGGCAGTAGGAAGAAGCTGAGGGCGAGAGTTGAAAGAGAACGACCGTCAAAATATGAGCCCGCGCGCGCGGGTCTGGCTGCTCGGGCTGCTTGCCGCCCTGAGTGGACTTTGCTACTACGTCCTGATATCAATGGCGCTGAACCCCAGGCTCGTACTCGTCTACGACGTCAAAGGCGCCACATACGGCGGCCCGCTCACCTGGCCGTCCAGGGTGTTCCACCTCGCGAGCCTGTCGCGCGCGTCGCGCTCGTGGCTGTTTATCTTCCTGGTAGTCGCCGTCAGCCTCATGTGGTTTGCCGCGATATACCTGGTACGCCGCGATAACCGCAAGGCGCTGACTTACATGATCGTGGCCGGTTTCGCGCTGTTTGCGCTTCTGTTCGTCTTCGCCCCGGTCTTCCAGTCGAGGGACGTGTTCAGCTATATCTTCTTCGGCCGGGCCATGACCGTTTATCACAGTAATCCGTTCCTCCTGATCCCGCACGCCAGGCCTCACGACATCTTCTACCCGCTGGTCGGCTGGAAGTACAACGCGAGCGTGTACGGCCCCGTGTTCAACCACCTTGCCTGGATAGTCACCAGGGTCGCGGGGAACAGCATCATCGCCAACATCATGGGTTTCAAGCTGATGGCTCTGGCGGCGTATGCCGCGTGCCTGCCGCTCACATACACGCTCACCAGGCGCATCTCGCCCGGCAAAGAGAACATGGCCCTCGCCATCTCGGCGTGGTGCCCGTTACTGGTCTTGCATTTCCTGGGGGGCGCTCACAACGACGCGGTCATGGTCGCGCTGGTTCTCGCGGGTTTCCTGTTATATCGAAAAGGCCATCTCCTCTGGGGAATCGTGCTGGTCCTTCTCGCGACTCTCGTAAAGATCGAGGCCGCGCTCATCCTGGCACCGCTACTGGTCCTCTATATCAGGGACAAGCAGGGAGTGCCGGTAAAGAGGGTCGCGGCCGCGGCGGGCACGTTGATAGGTGTCACGGTGCTGCTCTATCTTCCGTGGCTGACGAGCCTCAAGATATTCAAGACCACCCAGCGTATGTCAAAGATGTACTCCGGCGCGTCGGTACCCAGGCTAATAAGCTGGCTGTACCAGAAAGTGCTCACGGGTGGCGGGATGTCAGCGTCCCGGGCGGCGACGGTGGCCAACTCGAGGGTCCACCTGCTGTTCCTTGCCGTGCTGGCCGTCGTGGCGGTCGTCCTCCTCTTGAAGGTCAAAGACTTTCGCTCGATGGCGCTGTCCGGCGCCGGGCTGGTGCTCATCTGGTTCCTGACGAGCATATATGTCGTTCCGTGGTACCTCGCGTTGGGGCTCGTTGTAGCGGCCATCACCGGCTGGAATCTCACGACGGCGTTACTTGCGGGAGCTTCGGCGATATTCACGTTCT
>DATCGY010000152.1:0-16760 GCA_036508635.1 Candidatus Anoxymicrobiaceae bacterium | reverse complement strand
CGCCTCGTTATGAACAACAGCGAGAGGAATACGAGCAACAATAGCAACGGTGTGAACATGGAAAGGAGTGCCGTGCCGTTGGAGCCTCTGGGCCGCGAGCCCCGCGTGAGCACGTATGCGGTCAGCCCCGCGGCCAGGACGACCACAGCGGCGGTCACCACGGAGGCGAGGCGCAGCGCAGCGCGGTACCGGGCGCGGCCTTCCTTGCCCTGGTCACGAACGTTCTCCACCAGGTAATCGGCGCCCAGGCCGGCAAGCAGCGCCGAGGCGAACCCGAACACGACAAGGACCCGGGCGGGGTCTCGGAACCTGTTGACGAAGATCCCAAGCTTGAACAGCAATGTCCAGACATAGGCGCCCGGTCCTATCGCGAGCACGAGGGCGGACATCAGCACGACCCACAGGAAGATGGCGAATCCCCTGGGTTTCTTCAGCAGCGCTACTATGCCCAGCGCTCCGCCGACTATCCCGGCGTACCCGTACGTCTCCCACATCGCCCACCCTCCGACGTAGTTCTCGGGCGACGAGCCGAAGAAATGGGGGAAGATAAGGTTGACGGTCTGCCAGCGCGGCAGGCTGGCGGTCACGGCGAGGCTGTACGGGATCTGGGTGCGCGTTGACAGCCCTATGAGCTCGTACAGCGGGACTATCTGCACCGCCGCGAGCCCGGCCGCGATTCCCACCGTCAGGGCAAGCGCCGCGACGCTGAACGCGGCCCCCTGGGTCTCGTCGCCCCGGTAATGCCGCCAGACGTAGAAGATGGCGAGCCCCAGGAGTATCACGCAGAGATAGAAGATGGACTGCAGGTGCCCCGCGAGCAGGGCTATGCCCATGGCGGCCCCGGCCGCGATAGCGTACGAGAGCCTCCGGCGTGTCAGAGAGCGGTTGAAGAGGAAGAAGATCAATGGCATCCATGCGGCGGCGCTCATCTGGTTCAGGTGTCCGGCATGCGCGGTCATGAAGCCGCAGAGCATGAACGTGACAGCGGCGACCGAAGCACCCGCGCGGCCCACCCTGAGGTCACGGGCCAGGATATAGGTGAACAACCCCGCGAGATAGAAATGGAAGACCACGAAAACGCACTGTGCCTTCAGCGACCAGTCGGCGCCTATGGCGCCGTAGATACCGACGAGAAGGATATTGAACGGGTACAGCATTGCCGTCTGATACGAGGCGTAGAACGGCTGGCCGGAAAGGATGTATGGGCTCCAGAGCGGGAACGTGCCCCCGGATAATGACTTGGCCTCGTAGAACCTGGCGGGGTAGAACTGCCTGAGGAAGTCGAGCTCGACGCCAAACGACCAGTTGCGGTTGAAGAGGAATCGCCAGAATATCAGGACCACCAGGACGAGCAGTCCTCCTATCAGCAACCAGTCTGTCCGGTTCCAGCGCTCTCTCAGCGTCATCGTACTCAATGCGCCCGGCTCATGGGCTCGCGCTCTTCTCGAGGATCAGGACACCGCTCTTCGCATAGATCGGTTTATAGCCGTTCGCCATCACGCGCAGTATCAGCTTCTTATACTGAAGCGCGTCCTCCGGCAGCGGAAGCACCGAGGTGGACCTGTCCAGGGCTATGTACTTTACCGCGGGGACAGGCGTCAGGCGGTGGTCCTTACCTTTGAGACGCCGCTTGTACGTGTTGGGGAAAACGGTCTTGACCCCATCTCCGATCGAGTTGAAGTACCGCAGGTCGACGAGATCCACGTACGGCTCGGGAAACATGTAGAGCTTCTCGCGCTCCGACAGGTGAGCGAGAAGGAACACCTGTGCCGACACGGATGCATTATCCGGGATGAGCGCGAGCCCCTTCCTGATGGCGTCGATATGTGCGTCGGAAGTGAACGCCGAGGACCGCCACCCCCCGGAAACCGGGCTGGGCCCGTAATAGATGTTCGCCCCCAGCACGCATAACAGCATTATCCAGGCCACTGCTCCGAGCGCCAACTTCGCCCGGAATCCACCCTCGAGCCACTTCTTTATCCTCCTCAAGCCGAAGATGGCGGCGATAAAGACGAACGGGATTATGGCGGCGGTGTACTGGAAACCGATAGTGTGCTGTGGGCCGAAGTCGCTGATTATGTTTATTGCGAGCGCCGGCAGAGCCGGTAGCAGATACACCGGTGCTAATAACGAAAGGAACGCGACCGGCAGAAGAAGGTCGAGTATGTAGCGCAGGTTTGTCCGGGTCGCAAGCACTTCTATCGTGTGGCGCGGGTGGATGATCATGTTCTTCAGGGCCTCGGTCGGCGATTTGCCGAACTGGCCGAGCCGGCTCGAGTACTGGTAGCCGGCCGGTGCGAACGCCGGCAGGAGGAAGAGAACCACCACCACAAAATACAGGAGCGAGCTGAACGCTACTATCTTGCCTGCCCTCTTGTCGTACAGGAAGTAGACCAGTATTCCAAGCACCAGCACCGCGAGGACCATGTCCTCCTTGCACATGGCGGCGAGGAAACACATCGCGTAGAACCACCCGAACTTCCTGCGGTCTATGGCAAGAAAGGCAAATAACAGGCACGTCAGCCCGATGGCTTCAGGGTGGAAGTCGAACAGGTTCAGAAACTGCGTCGCGGGATAGATGAGGAACGCCGCGGAGACCGCCACGGCCACGGGCCGGCTGTTCAGCTTATCGCGGGCCAGCAGGTAGAGCGGCAGCGCGCCGAGCGAGATGACGATGGTCTGCACGGTAAGGAGAGCCGGTACGTTGCCCTTTATCCAGTAAAGGGGAACGAGGAGCACCAGGATCGGCGCGAAGTGGTCGCCGTAGAGGTTGGTGCCCCGGATGGTGCTGAAAGGCGCTTTGAACCGCGACATGAGCCAGGTGACCTGGCTGAATATGGCCGTGTCCAGGTTTGACGCCCTGAAATTCGCGTACCTGAGAAGTGTGAGCGTTATGAAAAGCGCGCAGTAGGCCGCGATTATGATGAAAACGACTATAAGGCCGCGGTCCCACTTCTTCGGCGGACCTTCCGCTCCCGGTTTCCCTGGTTGCGCCCGGGCGCCTGGACGCCTGGCCTCCGGCTCCCCGGAGGTCGGCTCGCTCACTTCCGGCTCGGGTTCCCCGGCCGGCTCGCTCTCCAGGTCCTGGTTCTCGCTTTCTTCCACCATGTGCCACCTCTCGTTCCCGTTCGCGCAAGCGAGAACGCCATCAAGTGCTCGGTCTCGGTTTGACTATTTCCAGACCCCGGGCCCTGTTCATGGCCCGGTCACAGTATTTTTCGTTCAGCCCGGCGGTAAAACCTCGAATATCGTGGTCGTCAGGTCATGTGGCGTGGGAAAGTCGTAACGGTTTACCCAGGTTGCCACCTGGCGGACCTGTTTTCGCACGGGACCGACGATGCCGAATATCGCTAGCTCGTCGTCGACACCTTTCTCCGTCTGCCCGATAACGAGGTAGCGGACACCCCTCAAATAGAGCTGACGGGGCGCGTCCACGTAGGTGACGTCGGCCTCCTCGACAGGGAGGTCCCACGGCACCGGCCTCATGTAGAGGACGTCGCCAGGGTAGTATAACCAGTCGAAGTAAGGTCCGGCGTCGGCCGCGACAAGTTGGCCGGGAGCATGCGCGTTGAGCCAGTCGGCGGCCTGCTCCATGCCCCTTCCTCCGTGGTCGTCGGCAAAAGCCCTGTAATCCTGTGTGATCACGTTAGCCGCGCGGGCGGTGCCGTGCCACACGAGCGCGACCAGGGCGATCGCGAGAACGCAGTAGACCGCAACCTGGGCGACCTGGACCAGCGGCCTGGAAAGTCCTTTTCTCTCGCGGGAGGCTCTACTAGGACCCTCCTGAACAGTCGAGCTATCGGGGCCGGCAGTCTCGCCGCCGGCTCCAGGTTCCCCGTCGGACGGCGCCCGGGCGCCCGGCCCGGTAACGCCGGCCCGGGCGTGAGGCTCACCTGCCCCCGGCCTGCTGAAGAGCCACTCCGCTCCCTTGAAACGGACCGCGGTCAGCATCGCAAGGTCGACGAGGAGGAACCCGATGGCTATGCCGACCACGGGCATCGCCGGAGCCATGAAACGCTCGTAGGCGTAGTACCAGAACATGTGCATCGCGACGAACAGCGCGAACCATCCACCAAGTATGAGGAACTCCTTCCACTTGCGGCGCAACAGGCACCACGCCATGCCTAGATAGAAGAGGACCGCGAAAAGCGCGTCGGAAAAACCGTTCCATGCATATACCTTGAACCTGTGCTTGAACACCTGGTAGCTGATGTCCGTACTGTACTCCCTGTACTCTCCGACGTAGGAGCTGACCTTGCCGGTGACGATGAGGTTCCTCGTAACGTAGATCGCCATTGGCCCTGCGAATACCGCGAGCATCACGAATGGCTCCCAGGCCCTCAGCTTCGAGCCCTTAAGATACAGAAGGATGATCAGGACCATGAGAGGGAGGAAGAGTATGCCCTCCCATCGCACGAGGAAGCACAAGCCGCCCGATATCGCGCCGAGCGTGCGGCGGGCGGGCGAAGCTTTCTTGCACCCGGTTATGAGCATGTAGACGCCACCGGCGAAAAGGAACGTGAAAAGGCCTTCGGTCATCGGAAGCACGGTCCACTTGAGGAACGTGGGCTGGAACGCGACGAGGAGCGCCGCCACGAGTCCGACCCACTTGTTGAAGATCTCCCTGCCGATTCCGTACGTCGCCAGCACGGTGAAAGTCCCGCCGAGAACGGCTATGAGGTTTGCTGAGCGAGCGAACCCGCCGAAGATGTAGCTCCCGAGCCATATCGCGATGGGGTACCCGGGCAAGTACTTTGTATGGGTTATGCCCCTCACCGCGTAGGTGAAGGTATCCCGTATTGACCTGGCGAGTATAAGGAAATAATAGCTGTCGGCCGTGTACTCCGTATGCTTACCGAGGTAATAAAGCCTCACCGCGAAAGCCACGGCCATGATCGCGAAGACGATCAGTAACGGCCAGTGGTCCCGCGTAAGATCCCTGGCGCGCGCCTTGACGGCGCCTTGACGGCTCGCTCGCCGGCCCGCTTTGTCTCCCCTTTCCTTGACGGGGGCACCGGCCGGGATGTTATCGGATATCATCCAGCCTCTCGATCATCTTTGCCGCGATATTATCCCAGGAGCGTTCGGTGCGCAGGCGCGCGGAAAGTTCGAGAGCCTTCTCGCGAGCGGCCCCGGCCCGGTCGCGCGCGCCGCGAAGCGCTTCACGTAGCCTGGCGTACGATGGGTCGGACCATTCACAATCCTGCTCGGGCGATGGCACGAGAGCGGTCTCGACGCCCGACGCGGCGACTCCATCGATCAGCTGCGAGTGCGAGCCCCATTCCCCAGCGATGACCGGAACGCCGCAGGCCAGCGCCTCGAGTATCTCGAGGCCGGGTCCCGCCCGGCGCCCCACGAGCACGAGACAATCCGCGGACCTGTAGAGGCAGCCGTCCTGGTAATGCGGTATATCGTGGTCCATGACGAACACAACCGGAGCGCGGTCGAACGGCAATCCCATGGCCTCGACGCCTTCTTCAACTTCAGCCCCGGGTGAGGGCGACGTGACGTTCATCACCAGGACGACCTTTTCCTCCGGTGAGAACTCATCGGTGAACGCGCGCAGGAGGGTCTGCCAGGCCTCGCCGGGCCCCCACGTGACCGGGGCCAGGAACACGAACCTGCCCTCGAGCGCATGCCCCCGGATACAGGGGTTCAAGTAGTCGGGGTCGACACCGAACTCGACGACGCGAACGTCCTTTTTCACACCGGATGCGATCGCCGCCTGGCGCTGGAACTCGTCCGGTACCCAGATTTCGTCAAGCCTGTTCAGCTCTTTCACCCACTCGGGCTTGAAGCGGTCGTACGGGGTGAAGACGTAACCGATGTTGTACGAGCCGTCCGCGCGCGAGAGCATGTCCGGCGGCCCGAAGAGGATCTGCGTGCGGGCACGGTCGCGTCCCCTGTTCTTCATATCGTTTATCCTGAAATCCGCGAGCTCGGCCCGCTCCGCGCCTTCGAGGAAACCGAGGTTCACATCGACACCGGCGCGGTCGAGCGCCCAGAGCAGCTTCGCGCTGACCCGTGCGTATTCGTCGTCGCCCGAGATGAAGGAATGCCACGTCAGCTTGCGGGTGTATCTTGCGTCGACCGCGTCTTTCCACTTGCCCAGGAACGTCTCCCGCGAGCGTCGGAACGTTCCGGAAAAGTCCATGCGGTTCAGGTCGGTCGACGCGTTCTCGAGGTGCTTCACCGTAGCGCTCCCGCACCTGAAGACGCGGTAGCCGGCGGCGCGCGCCTTCATGCAGTAATCAGTGTCCTCGAAGTAGGAAAAATAATCTTCATCGAGCGCGCCGACCTTGTCGATGACCTCGCGCTTTATGTATGCGCAGGCGAATATGACCGCCTCCACCTCGGCGTCAGTGGTGTACTGGCCGATGTCCTTCTCGTCCCCCGGGTACTCCTGGCCCCAGTAGCTCGGGACCGGCATGTACGTACCGGCATGCACGAGATTGCCCTCCGCGTTGACGAGGCGGCAACCGACGACGCCGATATCCTGGGCCGAGTACGCCACAGCCTGCATGCGCTCGAGCCAGTCGCCCTGGATCATCTCGGTATCGTTGTTGAGTAACACCACGTCCGTGTCCGTCGCGTGGATCCCGGCGTTGTTGCCCTTGACGAAACCGAGGTTCTCTTCGTTCTCGATCAAGGTGATGCCCTCTACGGAGCGGAGGAACTCGCGCGTGCCATCAGTGCTGGCGTTGTCGACCGCGACTACTCTGAAATCCGGGTGGGTCGTCTTCTCGAGCACGGACGTGACGCACGCGCGAGTGACGTCCAGACCGTTCCAAGACAGGACGATGAGGCTTACCGGCCGCACCGCCGCCACTACTCGCCATCCCCTTTCTCGAGGCTTTCGAGCCTGTTCTCCAGGTCCGCGAGGCGCTGTTCGAGGGATGCTTTCTCGAGCTCGGTGACCCTGCCGGAGACCTCTTCGAGGTTGTTGGCCAGGTCGTGGAGGGTTCGCGTGACCAGCATGTTGAACTTTCTCACCTGGTGGACGATGGGGTTTATATACCAGCGAAGCGCGGATCGCACCGCCCGCTTGAATGTTATGACGAGCTTGCCAACACCGCGCCGCCGCGAGCCGAGCTCGAACTCCGGGTCGATCTCCCAGTTGCGGCTGACCATGTCGAGGTTGACCACGAGCGTCTTTGAGTACGGTGGGTACAGGAATGACAGGTTGGGGGATTGCGTCCTCTGCTCTTTCCAGAAGTCCGCGAGCAGGGTGTCAGGTGCCGCCACCGCCCTGTTGACCTCTTCCATCAACTGGTCTACGTCCACCCCTTTAGCCTGCATCTCTCTCCTTTGGTGTAACAACCCGGTGGCCAGGTCCCGTTTGTCGCGTTACGCCCTGGCCTCATTCGTAGTAGATCGATATCTCTGGAAGTTCGATCTTGTCGAGATTGGACCACTTGTAATCGAGGTCCCGCTCTTCGATAAGCCTTATCATCCGCGTTACCTGGTCGTTGACCGGCGTCGGCACCGAGGCCTCTAACGACTTCGCCGACAGGTAGCCGTTGAGCGCCTCGACCTCGCATTTCAAGCCCTTCTTGAGGTCCTGAAGCATGCTGCCCACGATGAGCCGGTGCGGATCGTAGATCATCTTGATTACGTTTCTCGCGGCCTCGAGGTTCTCTTTGGCTATGTCGAGCAGCACGACGGGGTTTACCCCCTGCATCGGCTCCATCAAGATACCCAGGCCCTGCGAGGCTCTTATCGTCTCGAGCATGACGCATAGCGCGGCGTAGCTCGCCTTTTCGTCGTCGACTATCTGGCCGTAGTTACAGTCGAGGACCGTAGATAGGCCCGACATGGCGACGTTCACCAGCAGCTTGGTCCACCTGACGCCCACGAGATTCTCGGTGATCATAGCCTCGCCGGCGTTGTCGAGCACCTCTTTGACGCTCTTGATGCGTTTGGTGACCTGGCCGTCCAGCTCCCCGATGTCGTACGTCATGTCCTCGGGGATGCTGGTCAGCTCGGAGACTCCCGGTTCCTTCCAGGTCGCTCCCCAGCCGACGGCGCCGCCGATAGTCCGCTCCCTGCCCACGTATCCGGCGACTTTCTCCTCGGGCACCCCGTTCTGCAGGGTCAAAAGCACGCTGTTTTCGTCCATGTGCATGATCGCCTGGGGCAGTGCGACGTCGTCGTACGTCGCTTTTGCCGTGTACAGGACGAGGTCGAAGACCCCCTGCGTTCTCTCGGGGGTCACGGCCTGGACCGGCGTCTGGAGCTCCATGCATCCCACGACGGTGGCACCGTTCGAATTGAGCGCGTTGACGTGTGCTTCGTTGGCGTCGACGAGGACGACTTCCAGGCCCGCCTTGCTGAGCAGCGCTCCCGCGATCGTACCGATGGACCCCGCTCCCACTACCGCCGTTCGCATGTTAAACATCCCTTTCGCGCGCGAGGAGGTGCATTGCCGGCGTCTAAGCTACGTGGATTCCAGCGGGACCGCCGGGCAGGCCGGTGAGCTCCTCGTAGAGCCCCCTCACCACCCTGTACTTGCTGTCCCACGTGAACTCCTCGAGCACGCGCTCCCTTCCGGCCTCCCCCAGCCCCCGCGCATATTTCTTGTCGAGCAGAAGCCGCTGAATGGATAGCGCAAGCTCCCTGTGATTTCCGAACGGGACGAGCAGGCCGTCGACCCCGTCACGCACCAGCCCCGGGATACCACCCGCCCGAGCCCCCACCACGGGCTTCCCGTAGAACCACGCCTCCAGAAAGACGATGCCGAACGAGTCTGACCTCGAAGGCAGCGCGAGGAGGCTGCATGCGTCGAGCAGGTCCCTCTTGTCCTCGTCGGATATGAAGTCGAGCATCAGGCACTTCGACTTCACATTCTCGGGTAGCTTTTCGTGGTAACGCCTGAAATCCTCTATGTCAGTCCCGGCCAGCACGAGGGTGGCCGGGTCGCCGCTGCGCCAGAGTGACTCCATAGCCTGGACCAGCGTGAACGTACCTTTATCATACGTCCTCGGCCCGATGTAGCAGACAATGGGCCCGATGATATCGTGCTTGCGCCTGAAGCGCTCGCCCCGGCCGTCCTCGAGCTCGCCGGGGTTGATGCCCATTCCGAGCAAAACGGTCTTTGAAGTCGGATAGCCGTTTCGCGCCAGGAAGTCGCGCTCTATGTCGGTCTGCACGAAAACCGTGTCGGAGCTCTTGACCAGGGCGAGCTGGTTGGCCCGGGTGTAATGGCGCCTGACGTCGTCGTTCTCGCTCTCACCCAGGTGGAAGAAAGGAGACATGACCAGCGGTATGTCCTGCCTGCGGGCGATCCGGCTTGCCGTGTACAGTATCGAGTCGTAAGGAAGGGCCGTGGCGTGGACGATATCGAACCGCTCGGACGTCCAGATGCTCCTGAGCATCCCGGGTACGAATGGGGACGGGAAAGAGAAAAGGCTCTTTGCGGTCGTACCCGGCAGCTTGCCGAGTATGCGAAGCGCCTGTGCGTGCTTCGGGAACCTCATCACTTCGAAGCGTTGTATGCGGACGTCGTTGTGGACGTCCTCGGCGATATCGATGTGCTCCTTGCCGGGAAGCCAGTAATGCTGGATGTCTATGGCGTCCGTCGTAAAGACAGTGACGTCGTTTCCGTCAGCCGCTATACGCTCGCTCAGCTCTATGAAGAACTTCTCCGAGCCCCCCCTTGCGGGCCAGTACCTGTGTATGAGGTGAAGGCATCTCATCGTGCCGCCTCGGCTGACTCGACAGAAGGCAGGTCGCGCATTAGGAAATCCTCTAGCGCCGCGGCGTACGGGCGCATCGGCGCGAGCCCCTGCAGCTCCAGCGCCAGGCCACGCATTACAGAGTAGCGCGGCCGTGGGGCGGGCCGCCCGAGCTCGCCGGTGGTAATCGGCTCTACCGGCGTTTCGACTCCGGCCAGCTCGAATATCTCGCGGGTAAACCGGTACCACGTACAGCTCCCGGCGTTCGATACGTGATAGATGCCGTACGCCCCGTTCTCGATTATCTCGAGGAGCTTCTTTGCCAGGTCGCGCGAGTAGGTAGGGCTCCCCGTCTGGTCGTCGACAACACATACCCGGTCGTTCGTCCGGCCCGCATTGATGATGCTCTTTACGAAGTTGCCGCCGCCTGTGCCGAACAGCCACGAGGTCCGGCAGATATAGTAGCGGTCGAGCAACGACGTGACGTACTGCTCCCCGGCGTGCTTGCTCCGGCCGTATACGCCCCGTGGCTCGGGTCGGTCAAACTCCGTGTAAGGCCTGCCGGCGTCTCCACTGAAGACGAAGTCGGTCGACACGTGCAGGAGCGGAGTGTGCGACCCCTGGCACGCCAGGGCGAGGTTCTGAACGCCCAGGGCGTTGACGCGATAGGCATTCAGCTCGTCGGATTCGGCGGCGTCGACGTTTGTGTATGCAGCGGCGTTGAGCACCAGGTCTGGGCGCACCTGCGCGAATCGCCGCGCCACGGCGACCCTGTCCGTGATGTCCAGGTCGAGGTCGTGCGCGACTATCTCGTGGACGCCTTCGCTTACGAGCCTTATGTCCGTGCCCAGCTGACCGCTGCTGCCGGTGAGGAGTATTTTCATGGGTCCGGGTCTTCCATCAGATCGGCAAAACTCCGGCTAAGTCTAACATATTAAATTTCGTCCCAAAGGTGCAGTTTGCCTTGTGGCCGGCGTATCGACCGGCGACGCTCACCAGCCCACCGCAATGCCCCCGCGACTGGCTTTTCGGTTATAATCCTATGCAAGTTCGCTACTCTTCGAGCAATCGTCCGGCTTCCCGGAGGACCCATTGGAACCCGAGTTCAAAGTGGAGAGCAAGAGCATCGACACGGCCGCCCTCGAGGAGGAGCTGGCCCGGAGGGTCGACGCCAGACGCCGCGCGGGTGTTTACAACCACGAGGTCGAGTCCCTGCTGGCCGAGAGGCTTCCCGACGAGGAGGACCCTCGATCCCTGCCACCTGTCTCGGCCCTTGACTACGCCGCGACCCGCGCACTGGCGTCATGGGAGGTCTCGACGGCGTACCCGGTCGAGACCGAGAAGCGCGGCATCGGCCCCCTTGTCATATTCGCCAAGCGCCTCGCACGGATCTGGGCACGCGTGGCCGTGGGGCCTATCCAGCGCGAGCAGACGGCGTTCAACCGGCACGTTGCCATGGCGCTCGAGGCGCTCAAGCGCGAGGCGATCGGACAGCGCGCCGAGGCGCTCGCCGCCGAGGATGACCTCGCCGCGCTCGCCGGGTCCATGATCGGTGACGACGAGGCTCGAGCCGTTCAGGAGGCGGTTGTCCGTTCGGTCGATGGGGTCTCCCAACTCATATCGGTAGGTCCCTTCCCTGAAGGCCTTCTGGGGGTGTTGCGCGACAACGGGATGACCGTCGGCTGCGTTTCTCCCGGAACATCGTGGGACGAAGCTTCGAGCGCCGTGGTCAATCGCGCGGGCCCGCTCGCTTTCCTTTCTCAGGTGCCCGAGGCCAGCCTCGAAGCTGCACTTCTCTGTGAGCTTGCTTTCTGGCTGCGCCCCGAGATGCTTGTAAACCTGACGAGGCGCGCCTACCTGGCTCTCGAGCCGGGCGGACGGCTCGTCATAGTGGTTCACTCTTTTGCGGTCGGGTCCCCCGCGCCCGCCTGGTGCGCCGGCCCGGTCGTGACGAAAGCGCTCGAGCTCGCGGGATTCGAGGATATCTCCATCACAAACCTGGAGAGCGGCGCCGAGCCGTTGAAGCGGGGCTACGTCGCCGCGGCGCGCAAGCGATAGAGATGACCCGGCTCTCCACAGGAACAGCACCAGGTTTTCATCCGGCTTTCGTCGTCCCGCGGTACGGGGAAGAGGTAGTCGGGGGCGCGGAAGACCTGGCGCGCCGGACCGCGGAGGAGCTTGCGAGGCGCGGCTATAAGGTCACCGCGCTCGCAACGCGAGCCGTCGACCATTACACGTGGAAAGACCACTTCCCCGCCGGCACTTGCATGCTGAACGGCGTCGAGGTCACGCGCTTCGGCGCCCGAACATCGCTGGGGGACCCCGGGCTGCACAACGTGCTCGCCGCCATCACATCCGGGTCCACCCTCAGTGAAACCGACCAGGAGCGCTGGCTGGACGGCGTCGTCATGAGCGACGGGCTGATCGACCACCTGAAGGAGCGCGGGACCGGGTACTCACACCTCGTGTTCCTGCCCTACCTGTTCGGCACGACCTATTTCGGCTCGATGATCTATCCCGAACGCTCGTACATCGTGCCATGTTTGCACGACGAGCCGTACTCGCACCAGTCCCTGATAACCAAGATGCTCAAGCGCGTCAAAGGCCTGGTTTTCAACAGCCCCGGGGAGCGCGCCCTGGCAGCCCGCCTGCTGGATGTCGACGATCCCGGACCCGTTGTCGGCATGGGTTTCAACGTGCATCCCACCGATGCGGCGGCGTTCTTCGACCGCACTCCCGTGCGTGGCGACTTCGTGCTCTACGCCGGAAGGCGGGAGGGAGGAAAGAACACGCCGATGCTCGTCGACTACTTCCGGCGATTCGCCACCCGGAACCCGGGCGCGGCGAAGCTGGTCCTGATGGGGGCGGGCGATATCTCGATACCGCCGGAGGCGTCGCACGCGATCTTCGATCTGGGCAGGGTAAGCGAGACGCGGAAATGGGACGGCTACGCGGCAGCCTCGGTCTTCTGCCAGCCGTCGGTGAACGAGAGTCTTTCAATCGTCCTGCTCGAGTCGTGGCTCGCCGGCACCCCCGCCCTGGTGCACCGGGAATGCGACGTGACCCGCGACCACGTGCGGGCCAGCGGTGGCGGGCTGACTTTCAAAGATTACCCGAGTTTCGCCGAGGCGCTCATGGAGCTGCTCTCCAACCGCGGCCTCGCGCGGCGCATGGGAGAATCGGGCCGTCGATACGTCCTGGAAGAGTATAATTGGGACTCGGTCATCAAGCGCCTTCTCGAGGCACTGGGAGTCAGTCATTGAATGTAATCCAGCTCTGCGCCCGCATAGAGTTCGGTGACGCGGTCAGCAACCACGTCCTGGAGATCGACCGCACGGTCAAGTCGTGGGGTTACGATTCAGCCATCTATGCCAACACGCTCGACCAGTTCGGATGCCAGGTCGCGCGCCCCGACTCGGAGTACTCCCGGCACATGGACTCCTCCGATGACCTGCTGATATACCATTATTCGCTCTTCTGTCCCAACTACAGGCAGTACCTCGAGACGAACAACAAGCGCATCCTCATCTACCACAACATCACCCCGCCAGAGTACTTCGCGGCTTACGACAAGGGCGTGGCGGAGTTCTGCAGGCTCGGGCGGGACGTACTGCCGCAACTTGGTGGCTGTGACCTTGCGCTCGGCGACTCCGAGTTCAACCGGCTCGAGCTGGTGGACGCGGGGTTTGACGCAGGCCGCACGGGTGTCCTTCCGATATTCATAGATTATGAGCGCCTGAGAAGACAGCGTGCCGAGGACGGGCCCATGTCGCCGTACGAGGGCTCGTTCAAGGTCCTGTTCGTCGGCCGCGCAGTGCCCAACAAGCGCCTCGAGGACGTCCTGCGGGCATTCTATTATTACAACCGGTGCGTCAATCGCGAGTCACACCTGTTCCTCGTCGGAGCCTCCTGGGTGGATCGCTACGACGCCCAGTTGCGGTGGCTCATAGACTCGTTCGGCATGTGGGCCAACGTCCATATCGCCGGGCGCGTGAGCGATGCCGACCTCGCCTCCTGCTACGAGGACGCTGACATCTTCCTCTCGATGAGCGAACACGAGGGGTTCGCGGTCCCGCTCGTCGAGAGCATGGCTTTCGACCTGCCCGTCGTCGCCTACTCGTCGACCGCGATCCCTTACACGCTCGAGGGCGCCGGCCTGGCGTTCGGCCGCAAAGATTTCTCCATGGTAGGCGAGCTCCTCGAGTCACTTCGCACGGACGGCGGCCTGCGCAACTCGGTGATCGACTCGCAGCGGGAAAGGCTGGAGCATTTTTCACCCGATTCCGTGCGCTCCACGTTGAAGGAATCCCTCGAGCGAGTCCTGGGAGATGTCCCGTGATCGGCTCTGTACGGCCCGTCGCGGGTGCCGCTGCCCGGCGGATCGCCCTTGAAATCGACATAGCTGCCGGTGACGGCCCCGTCGAAGTAGAGATATTCAGCCCCGCGGCGCAGGAAAACGAGCGGAGGCTGGTTGGTTCGTGGAAGTTCGACCAGCATAAGGTCGGAGACGCGCTCGTCGAGATCGACTGGCTTGCCGAACCGGCATCGATAGTCTCTCTATCCGACGGCGCCCTTACCGATTTTTCGCACGACCCCGGGACACTGGTGCGGCCGGCAATGGAGGTCGTGGTCAGCACGGGGGGTAAGGCCCACACGTTCGATGTCCACGTAACCGACACCGCGGTGCTCGAACGTTATTACAACCAGGATTCGCACCAGGACGAGTACGTCGTGGAGCACCCGTTCTTCCACGCGTTCCACGAAGCTCGCATGCGCGTGATCGGAGGCTTATTCCGCCAGCACATCAAGCCCGGCAGCCGTGTTCTCGATGTCGGGTCCGGATACAGTATCTTCTTCCTCATTACCACGGACTGGGATTTTGACATGACGTGCTGCGACCTTGACTCCGCCGCCATGGACAAGATGCGGGGGTTGGTCCCGTCGTGGAACTGGATGGTCGCTGACGCTGTCGACCTTCCCTTCGAAGACGACTCCTTCGACGCGGTGTACGCCGGTGAGATAATCGAGCACGTTCAGGACACCGACGCGGCGCTGGCCGAATGGGGTCGAGTGCTGAAGCCCGGCGGGACGCTCATACTCTCGACCCCAAACCGCGACCGCCTGCTGTCGCGGGCCAACCGGCGCGCGATGCCCGTACATCCGGAGCATGTGCTAGAGATGAACCTCCCGGAGATCAAGGCCGCCCTGGTCAACAGCGGATTTCTTGTCAAGCACGCAACCGGGATATACCTGGAGCTTCTCCTCAACTGGTACAGGCCCGCCGGCCAACGTGTGGACATGCTGATATCGCTGTTCGACAAACCTCGCTACGCTTTCGCCTACAGGGTGTTGATGTGGACTGGAAAGCTCGCACCGACGCGGGCGTTCGACCTGGTGCTGGTATGCACGAAGAAGTAACCCCGGGCGCGGGCGCGCAGGATGCGTCCGAAGAGAAACCTGCCAGGTCATGGGACAAGATCGCCAGGGAAGGGGTCGCGGGTCTCGGCTCGGCGTGGATGCGCCTGCCGGGGCGGAGCCGCGTAGCGGCCGTGATATTCGTGGTCTGCCTGTGCGTCTACGTGTCGGTCATGTTCCTTGTACCGCGATATAAGGGAGCCACAACGACGCAAGGCGACGAGACTCATTACCTGGTAATCACCGAGAGCATACTTCACGACGGCGACGTCTTCCTCGCGAACCAGTACAGGGATAAAGTCTACCGCCCGTACTTCGAGGAGAACGACATCATGCTGCACGTCACGCGCGGGCGGGGTGGAAGGTACGTCTCGACGCACCCGATGTTCCTCTCACTCGTCGTGCTCCCCGGGTTCTGGATATTCGGCTACAAGGGCGCCGCGCTGACCATGATACTCATCACATGCTTTGCGGCGGTCTTTGCTTTCCTGGTGGCCGACAGGTTCGTGTCCAGGCCCATCGCCGCCGGGACCACACTGTTCCTTTTCTTCTCTTACCCGCTCCTCTTCTATTCGCGGCTGATCTACCCGGAGACCGCCGCCATCTTCCTCGTGGCTCTCGGCCTCTGGAGCGGATGGAGGCTGCGCGAGTCTGGAAAGGCGCTTCACGCGGCCCTGCTCGGGGCATCGAGCGGGCTTTTACTGCTCTTCCATCCTAAGTTCATCGCGATATCGATCTCCTTCTTCATACTCTTCCTGTTGGTCACCCACGGAAAGAACCGCAGGTTGCTCGCGGCCTGGCTCGTGCCCGCCGCCCTCGCCGTGGTCGTGCTGCTTGCCCTGACGGCATGGGCGTTCGGACCCAGCCTCGTCAAAGGCCTCACGGCTTCCGGAGGAAGCAAGTTTCAGGGGGGATACTGGGGGACAAACTCCGGCTGGGGCATCCCGGGCATGTTCCTGGACAGGGCCTGGGGGCTCTTCCTGTTCGCGCCGCTGTTTCTGCTGTTCCTGCCGGGGCTCGGGCTCCCGAGCAACGCGTTCGAATGGGAGAAGTGGTGGGTCTTCTTCCCGATCTGCATCGGACTCCACACGCTCGTGCTGGGGTTCTTCCAATCTTGGAACGGAGGCGCCGCCCCGGTGCAGCGGTACCTGGTCCCACTCGCGGCGCTGTTCCTGGTATGCATCGCCATGTTTATCGACAGGGTCCGGTCAAAAACAGCATATGTCGTGGCAGCGGTGCTCGCGTTGCTCCAGATCGTCGTCACCGTGTGGACGTTCAGGTTCTTCGTAGGGGTCTACGGCATGGAGAACACGGACAACATCTTCCTGCCGCACTTCCTCGACAACGGCTTCATCAAGAAGCTCCTCATGTTCTTCTTCCCCCTCTTCCACCCCGCAGGCGGACGCGCCGTGCTGTTGACCTTCGGCTGGATCGTCCTGGCCGCCGCGGCCGTGTACGTGGCGAGGCGCTATTACATGAAACACGGGGGCGGCAGGGTCTCTCCCCTCGTCGACATCCGTCCCTTCACCCGAATAACCCCCTCCGACGACTAACTCCTCACAAATTCTTCTTATTGTCTCAAAGTGCAGGGCGCAAGAGTGTGTTTGACCCCGGTTTGCGTGATTGTCTTCAAGTGCAGGGCGAGGGGTACTTTTTTCCGTCGAACTCCGC
>DATCGY010000151.1:0-47577 GCA_036508635.1 Candidatus Anoxymicrobiaceae bacterium | reverse complement strand
TCACCCTAGCGACGACGACTCCGGTAACGCCGGAGCCAAGCCTGGTAACCCTGTCCACCTCGGTGCCTGAAAGCGAGAGCAGGTCGGCAACCTCATCGGCCGACTGCTCGATATTTACGTATTCGGATAGCCACTCAATCGATACTTTCAAACCGGTCTCCCGCAGCGGGCACCGGGCGCCCGCCTCTCATAAAGCCTCAGAACTGGCGCAGGAAGCGCATATCATTCTCGAACAATACCCTTATGTCATCGATCCCGTATTTCAAAATCGCAACGCGCTCGATTCCTATCCCGAACGCGAACCCGCTGAACTCTTCCGGGTCGTACCCTACATAGCCGAATACATTGGGATCTATCATGCCGCACCCCAGTATCTCGAGCCAGCCCGAGCCTTTGCACAGGCTGCACCCTGCTTTCTTTCCACCACATAGGTGGCAGGAGACATCGACCTCAGCGCTAGGTTCCGTGAATGGGAAGAAATGAGGGCGGAACCGCACCAGCCGCTCGGCGCCGAACAGCTTCTTGACAAAAACCTCGAGCGTTCCCTTCAGGTGTCCCATCGTTATGTTACGGTCCACCGCAAATCCTTCCACCTGGTGGAACATAGCCGAGTGCGACGCATCTATCTCGTCTTTTCTGTATGCCTTGCCGGGGCTGATCACGTAAAGCGGAGGCCGCCGACTCTCCATCACCCGGACCTGGACCGGGGACGTGTGCGTCCGCAGCAATATATCATCGCGATCCTCGCTGAGGGGGTCTTTTCGCCTGACGTAAAGAGTGTCCTGGAGGGAGCGTGCGGGGTGATGTGCCGGAGTATTCAAGGCCTCGAAGTTGTAGTAATCGAGCTCGACCTCCGGCCCCGTGACGATCTGGTATCCAAGGCTCAGGAATATTGACGTCATCTCTTCGGCGACCTGAGCGAGCAGGTGTTTGTGCCCAAGTGTGCCTTGCCTTCCGGGAAGCGTGACGTCGACCGCCCTGCTGCGCAACAGCATCGCGGACTCGATCTCGGCCAGCGCTTTCGACTTGGTGTCCAACCTCTCCTCGACAACGCCGCGCATCAGGTTACCGATCTGGCCGACGACCCGCTTCTCCTCGGGCGGCAGGGTAGCCAGGCCTTTGAAGATGGACGTCACGGTCCCCTTCTTGCCAAGCAACCTCACTCGAGAGTCCTCTAGGTCAGAGACGGTGGGGCACGCCTCTATCTCCGCCAGGGCTTCGTCTAACAGGCCGGCCATCCGGGGGCGTTCAGCGGTAAGCTCATCGAGCCTTGCCCGGTCACTCAACTAACTCACCCCCGCACCGGCGGCCTGCCGCTGGCGCAGCGCCTCGAATAGCACGACGGCCGCCGCGGAGGCTACGTTCAGCGACTCGGCCTTTCCCGGCATCTCTATGTAAATGGTACTGTCCAAGAGTTCTCTGTCCTCCTCGACTATGCCGAAAGCCTCGTTGCCCACCACCAGGGCGACTGGCGCTATCATGTCTACACCCAGGTAGCTCTCCGCCCCCCGGGGATCAAGCCCCATCAGGCGGAACCTGTCGACAGCATCGGCCTTTAACCGTGCCAACTCGATGTCCCTCGTCATCACCACGTGGAAATGGGCGCCTGCTGCGGACCTCACGACCTTGGGATTATAGGGGTCGACACATCCCTCGGTCATGAGAAACGCGTCGACGCCGGCTGCATCCGCCAACCTCAACAAAGAGCCCAGGTTTCCCGGGTCGCGGACCTGGTCTGCCACCATCAGAATGGAAGCGTCTTCGAGGGGTAAGTCAGAGTATTCGACGTCCACCTGGTCGACAACCCCAATGACACCCTGCGACGTCACGACATCTGACACCCATGCCATCAACTCGGAGCTTATCTCGTGAGCGGGCACAGATTCTGACAAGTAGCTTCTGAGGTACTCGACCTCCTCGGCCCTGGAATCCACGTAGGCAAGTTCGCGAAGCCGCGCGCCCGAATCTATCGATTCCTGAAGCAGGTTAAGACCTTCAACAACGAAAACACGCCCACGGTCTCGGTAGGTCCTTCGCCCGAGCTTCCGCAAACGCTTGACTACATCGTGATTACGGCTGGTTATGGGAGCGAGCATTTTTTTGGCGTCCGTGGTTGGTCAGCGTTATCCCGTGGCTTCGTCCGCCTTTGTCCGAGCGGTCTCAGCGTCCCCGGCCTCGAGCTTCCCGGAAGCTGCTTTGTCTGTCGATCCTTTGGCCAGAACTGTATTTTCTGCGGCCTGCGGCTTCTCTTCGCTGTTCGCCGCGGCAACCTCGACCAGCTGCGCAAACGCCTCGGGATCGTGCACCGCGAGCTCGGCAAGTATCTTGCGGTCAACCTCGACACCGGCGTTCTTGAGCCCGTTGATAAATCTGCTGTAAGACATCCCGTGCTCGCGCGCAGCAGCGTTTATCCGGCTGATCCAGAGCCTGCGGAAGTCGGATTTCCTAGCGCGCCTGTCCCTGTATGAATACTGAAGCGAATGAAGGACCTGTTCGTTCGCCGGCCTGTAGCAATCGCTCTTGGGCCCACGATAACCTTTGGCCATCTTGAGCACTTTTTTTCTGCGCTGCCTGGTTGCGACACTGTTCTTGGCCCTTGGCATAGTTACCAACCCCTCTACCTGAAACAATAAAGCGAACGCCCTCCCGGGGCGTGCCGCTCTTACTTGCTATTCTTGATCCCGAGCATCTTGCGGACGTTGCCGTCGTCCGAGGGAGCTACCTGCACTTCTTTCTCGAGGCTGCGAAGGCGCTTAGCGTTCTTCGATGCGAAAAGGTGGCTGTTGTAGGCTTTTTTTCGGATGATCTTTCCTTTGCCCGTAACACGGAAGCGCTTTGCGGCGCCCCGGTGGGTCTTCATCTTCGGCATTTGATCACGGCTCCTTTGTAGACTCGGCTTTGGGTTCCACGGCCACTATGGGTGCAAGAACCATTGTCATGTTGCGCCCATCGAGCCTGGGCCTGGCCTCAACCGTCGCCATCTCCGCGAGCTCTTCAGCCAGCTTATTCAGGAGATTCAAGCCGAGCTCCGTATGTGTCATCTCACGGCCTCGGAACATGATCGTCACTTTGACCTTGTTCCCCTGCTGCAGAAACCTCACCACGTGTTTCTTCTTGGTGTCGTAGTCATGGATGTCGATCTTGGGGCGCATCTTCATCTCTTTGACCACAATTATGCTCTGCTTTTTTCGAGCGGCCTTCTGCTTTTGCTCCTGCTCGTAGCAGAACTTGCTATAGTCCATTATCTTGCACACAGGCGGACTCGCCTGAGGCGCGACTTCAACCAGGTCTAGGTCCTGTTCGAGAGCGATCCTCTGAGCTTCCTCAATCGGTTTTATGCCCAGCTGCTCACCCGTCGCGTCGATAAGCCTCACCTGCGGACACCGAATCGTCTCGTTGACCCTAAGCTTTCCGGTTATGGCAACCCCTCCTTATGCCGCGCAAGTCCTTGAAAAAAAAGAGTGGCAAAATGCCACCCTTTTCTATCCGTATGGATAACCTTGCTGGCAACCTTTGCCTCTTCGATTTCGATTGGCACCGCAAGGTGAGGAGCGGCATTTCGCTCCTGCTTATCAAGTTTTAGGAAAGTATAGCGAAAGCACCGATATATGTCCAACGGGGGGGCCTTTATCCGCCTGGACGGCGCGAGCGTTGGCCATCGCCTGACGGTTATATTATTCTTTAGAAGACGAAAGGCGGTAATGAATGCTGCAGCCCAGGCCAAAGGTCCTGATTGCTGACGATGACCACAACCTTCGCCAGCTCCTTACTGAGGCGTTGCCAAAGCATAAGTTCGATGTGTACCAGGCCGCGGACGGGACCGAAGCGTGGGACATAGTACGTAGCCTGCGACCGGACCTCGTCCTCCTTGACGTAATGATGCCGGGCCTCGACGGGCTCGAGATCTGCCGTCTAATGAGGGGCAACCCCCAGACGAGCAATATCCCCATACTGATGCTGACGGCCAAGGCTCAACTCAAGGACAAGCTCGACGGTATAGAGTCGGGTGCTGACGATTATATAACCAAACCGTTCGACCCGATGGAGCTCCAGGCGCGGATCGAGATGCACCTCAGGCGCTACCAGCGCGAGACGGACATGAGCCCGATAACCGAACTTCCCGGAAACAAGTCGATCGGCAATAAGCTCGATGAACGCATCGAGTCCGGCGAGAAGTTCGCGTTCATGTATGTCGACCTCGACGACTTCAAGGCATACAACGATTTCTACGGTTTCAACTCAGGTAGCGAGGTCATCAAGATGACCGGGCAGCTCCTGAGACGGGCCATTGACGAGAAAGGCAACGATGAGGACTTCCTCGGACATGTCGGTGGGGACGACTTCATAATCCTGACCTCGATCGATAAGGCCGAGGACGTTGCCAGGGAGATCGTACGTCTCTTCGACGAAGAGATACCTTCTTGCTACCAGCCCGAGGACCTGGAGAAGGGCTATATCGTCTCGGTGGACCGCCGGGGTTACGTGATGAAGTTCCCCGTGATGACGATATCGATCTCCATCGTCCATAATGAGTACAGGCAGCTTGCTGACGCGGCCCAGATAGGCCGTGTCGCGGCCGAGCTGAAAAAATACGCAAAAGACCTCGAGGGCAGTGTGTACGTATTCGACCGGAGGAAGACCTAGGTCGACCTGCGCTCTCCGGGGGGTCTCCAGACTAGTGCTCCAACGCTAACGGTAAATATCGTGCAGCCATGGATTATCGAAGATTGATGACAAGAAAGGGTGAGAAGACCTCACCGCCGGATCGGTCCGCCAGCGGCGAGATGAGCCAGCTGCTGTTCGTGACCGCACGTCCCGGCATACAGCTCCTCTGGACCGTCCTGGTTGCCTCGGTGTTCGTCTACAGTATCGTCTGGGACAAGGCGCGGTATCCCTGGGGTATCGTGGCCATGTGCATCTCGTACGCGCTGCTCCTCTTCGGCAACCACTACGTGCCGTTCAAGAAATACCGTCCGTTCGCGTTCTTCCTGCTCATGCTCGCATGCCTGGGCGTCATATCCAGCATCGTGTACCTTACAGGCGGTCGTGCCAGCCAGTTAAGCTTTCTCTTCTTCCTGGTCCCGATCTCGGCCGCCGCATACTACAGCTACCCTGGGACGATGATCGTCGCCGCCGCAACTGCGCTCGTGAGGTACCTGCCATACGTCAGCGTGAACGTCAGCGCGCTCGCTCACTTCTGGCTGGCGCTTACAGCCTTCGCTTACTTCGTCGTGGGATATATCGCATGCTACGTGTTCGAAGGTGAGCGGATGTACGCCCGTGAGTCGATCGAGTACCGACACCTCCTCGACCTTTCAATGGAGAAAGAGCGCGATATCTCGCTTATCTATAACGTGAGCAGGAAATTCTCCTATACGCTCGAACTCGATGCGGTTATCGAGACAACCGCGGCGCTCGCCCGTAAGATGCTCTCATCCGATGGTGCGCTGGTGTTCCTCTCCGAAGAAGGTGAACAGCATCTCAGGGCCGCGCTTGGGACGCTCCCGATCGTAAAGACAGCTCCCACGATTCTTCCCGAAGGCGAGGGTTGGCTCTACCGCCTGAGAAATGGTGAAGACGTGGTTGCCGAGAACGTCTCACTTGAATGGCTCCCGCTGCAGGACGTAGGCGGGACCTTCGGCATCGCGGCCGTGCCTATGCTCGTGGGTCGCGATGTGGCGGGGTACCTCATGTGTTTCTCCCCCGCTCCGCGCGCGTTCAAGGAAGCCCATCTCGAAGTTCTGTCTACCCTCGCCAGCCAGTCGGCTGTCGCAGTCGAGAAGGCCCGTCTCTATACGAGCGCTCTCGACGAAAAAACGAAAGTCGAGACCATATTATCGGCTCTCCGCGAAGGCCTTCTGGTGACGGACTCCGAAGGCGTCCTGATCCAGACTAACCCCGTGGCCGAACGACTTCTGGACATAAGCTCGAGCGCAATCGGAATGCCCCTTATCGAAGTCCTCGAGCCCGCGCTGCGCGATGCGAACCTCGGCGTTTACTCACCTCGAGAGGCCGTCGTAGCTGTTCTCGAAGGACGTAATATCTTCGGCGAAATTTCGTTCGCCGGTGAGACACAGGCACACGCTCAGGCACAGTTCATACCGCTCAAAGACCAGGTCGGTGGTGTGACCGGGATGGTGCTCTTCCTCCACGATATCACCGAACTCAAGCGCATCGACGAGCTCAAATCTAACTTCGTGTCGAATGTCTCTCACGAGCTTCGGACACCGCTTACCAGCATCTCGGGGTTCGTGAGCCTCCTGCTCGCAGGCCGGGCCGGGTCGCTCACTCCACAACAGTCGGAGTACCTCAACATCGTGAGCGAGCAAGCCGAGAACCTCACAAGGATGATCGAGGACCTCCTCGACTTGTCGAGGCTCCAGGCCAGGAGGATCAAGACGACGATAATGCCCGCTAACATAGAGCAGGTCATAAAAGCCGTCTCGTTGCATCTCTCAAACAGCGCCGAGGCAAACCAGGTGGAGCTGCGCACGCGAGTAGCCGACGACCTGCCGCTGGCGGAAGCCGACCCCGACCGGATCGCTCAGGTCCTGACGAACATAATCAGCAACGCCATCAAGTACACAGAGGCGGGAGGGATCGTGGAGACGACGGTGCTCAGGAACGGCTCGTTCCTCCAGGTGCAGGTCACTGACAACGGTGTGGGTATCCCCGCATCCGCGCTTCCCCACATCTTCGACCGTTTCTTCCAGGCACACTCGGGAGAGGTCAACGACAGGGGCGGATTCGGCCTCGGGCTCGCGATCTCGCGCGAGATTGTTGAGATGCACGGAGGCAAGATCTGGGCTGACAGCAGCGAAGGCAGGGGAAGCACCTTCTGTTTTACGCTACCTGTCCACGAAAAGTAGAACCGTTCTACGGGAAAAGCTGTGCCGCTCGTCTAGTCCAACTCGCTCACGGCATCGTCAGGCTCGTCCTGGACCGCCTCGGAAAAGCTGATCACCACTTGGCCCCCGTCCTCGTCCAGAGCAGCGATGAACGCCGTCACGACCACCGGGTCGAACTGCGTTCCGGCGTTGTCCTCGATCTCCTTTATCGCGTCCTGAAGGTCTAGAGCCTTGCGGTATGGGCGGTCTGACATCATGGCTTCGAACGAGTCGGCGACTGAGAGTATCCTTGCGCCAAGAGGGATCTTATTACCCTTGAGGCCTTCCGGGTAGCCATTGCCGTCCCAACGCTCGTGGTGGTGAAGTATTATCTCCCGCGGCTCCTTGAGGAAGCTGACCGGCTCCATGATGGAATCACCCATCTGCGGGTGTGTTTTTATGTGGACGAACTCGTCTTCGGAAAGGGCTCCGGGCTTGTTCAGGATATGCCCCGAGATCCCAAGCTTTCCGATGTCATGGAGGGCCGCCGCGTACTTGAGGTTGCGCAGGTCCCACTCCGAGAGGTCGAGCTTCTTTCCGATGACCATCGCGTACTCGGTCACACGCTCGGAGTGCCCGTAGGTGTACGGGTCCTTCACCTCTATAGCCCTCGCGAGAGCTTTCACCGTAGAGAAATAGCTCATCTCGAGGTCTTCGTACAGTGAGGCGTTATCCATAGCCACCGCGGCCTGGCCGGCTATGGCACTGACCAGGTTCAGGTCCTCGCCGTCGAGCTCGTCGCGCTCCTTGTCGTAGAACAGCCCCATTATCCCCAGGAGATGATCCCGGGAGCTGATGGGCACGAGCATAACGGACTTGACGCCCGTATCCTTCAGGCGGTCAGGCGGTATGAAAGGCGATAGAAGTGCCTCGGAGACCGCAACCTCATTCCGCATAAGCGCGGCGATCTCTTCCGAGACGATGTCGCCGGGAAGGACCCCGGCGGACAGGGCCGTCTCCCACTCGGAATCGGGGAACATCCCGAACGTGGCCGTCGGGAAGAAACGCCCACCTTCCTCGAGGTAGATGTACATGGTGCACTTGCCGACCTCACAGACGTCAGCGGTTATCTGAACGAGCCGCGAGAGCAGCACGTCGATGTCAAGGGTCGAAGTGACGAGGCGAGAGACTTCCAGGAGCGCGATGGTCTCCTTCAGCTTCTTCTGCTCGCTTCCGTGGAGCCGCGCGTTCTCCATCGACGCGGCTACCTTGTTGGCTAACCTCTCGGCGAGGTTCATCGTCTCCGTCGTGAAGATCTGTGGATTCTCGACGTTGTCCAGCATCATGACGCCGACATTCCGGTCACGCACGAGTAGCGGCACCAGCGCCATACGCCTGGTCCTGGCCGTCCTCATCAGCGCCGAGATGTGAGGCATGCTACGCGGATAGCCTTCGACCATGAAAGATTCGCGCTGGTGTACCAGCTTCTTGACGATCGGATCGTCGAGCGCGACGACGCCATCACCGAACGTCTTCTCGTCGAAGTTCGATGCTTCAAGGTGGAGTTCGTTGGTGAGGAGGTCCCTTGTGAAGAACGCGCAACGCTCGGCACCGACCAGGTCCCTGCACTTCTTGACCGCGGAAAGCAGCAGAGTGCTGAAATCCAGGGTGGCCGCGAGGTTGCTCGGAAAGCGGTCGATCTCCTCCTGGTACGAGTGATAGAACCTTACTATCTCGTCGCGAGTCTGAGTGAACGATTCTGCTCTGATGGTCCCCGCCTGGCCAAGCATGTCGTGAATGAGGAGAGTCGCGTTCATCGCGTCACCCGCCTTGACGTCGCCCGAGTCGACCAGGTCCGCCGCGAGCCCCGTTATGGCTCTCTCGACGATGGACGGAACGCTCAATACTTCTTTCATGGAGAAGCCATTTTTGGCATGTGAGTAGCTCTGAAACGTCTCGTTACCCAGGAAGTCCGTCACGTCGTCCGCTTCCAGGGCTTCTTTCAACTGGTCCAGGTACGATACGAAGTACTTCTTGCGCGTTAATTTGAGGAAAGAATAAAACGAAGTTGAAGGGGACTCGTCTTCCGCTATCCTCGCCAGGACTTCAGCGCGCCTGGTCGTCAATAGCTCGAGCGCGAAAAACTTGCCATCGTCAGACCTCGAAAGCATCCTGCTCATCAAAACCCCCGCACCTGTAGCCTGTCAGCACTCTATAACGTTCGAGCATCGCAAAAGGTGCTCTAGCGACGGTCAGGCATCCGTATCGGCCGTCCCGCCCACCGCGGCGTAACGTCTAAGTATTCATGCAGCCGTCTCCCGCTCAATCCGGATGCTATAAAGCGGACATCAGGTTTGCCATCTCTATGGCGGTGAGCGCCGCCTGCCAGCCTTTGTTTCCGGCCTTGGCACCTGCCCTGTCCACAGCCTGTTCGAGCGTGTCCGCGGTTATTATCCCGAAGATAACAGGCACGTCGGAGTCGAGTCCGACACGCGCAACTCCCTTTGAGACCTCCGCGGCCACATAGTCAAAATGAGGCGTATTACCCCGGATGACCGCCCCAAGACATACCACCGCGTCGTACCTGCCGGACCTTGCCAGCTTCTGGGCCACGAGCGGTATCTCGAATGAGCCCGGCACCCACGCCACATCAATATTTTCGGCCAACGCCTCGTGTCTCTTTAGCGAATCCAGCGCTCCTTCCAGAAGGTTCTTGCTTATGAACTCGTTGAACCGGCTCACTACGATGCCGAACTTTAGATTCCTGGCAATCAGTTTTCCCTCGAATGTCCCCATTACTTCCTCCTCCCGTCAGAGGCCCGGAGTGACGTCCCGGGGCCCCGTCACATCGATTGCATGGACTGTGTTTCAAGAGCTCGCTATTTCTTCGTTTTTTCTAAATCGAGCATGTGGTCCATCTTCTCTTTCTTGACCGTGAGGTAACGGAGGTTCTCCTCGCATGGCTCGATCTCCAGGGACACACGCTCGCTGACGGACAGCCCGTAGCCTTCGAGGCCAACCCTCTTTGCGGGGTTATTTGTCAAAAGCCTCATCGATGTTATCCCGAGGTCACGGAGTATCTGCGCCCCGGTGCCGTAGTCGCGGGCATCCACAGGAAGACCGAGCTCGATGTTCGCCTCGACCGTATCGAGACCCATGTCCTGGAGCTGGTAGGCCCGGAGCTTGTGAGCGAGCCCGATACCCCTGCCCTCATGTCCTATCATGTAGAGGAAGACGCCCTCCCCCTCGGCCTCTATCCTCAGGAGCGCCTCGGCGACCTGCGAGCCGCAGTCGCACCGGCGCGACCCGAATACGTCACCGGTCAGGCATTCACTGTGCACCCGCACCAGCACGTCCTTCTTTCCGGCAACGTCGCCCTTCACCAGCGCCAGATGGAATGTACCGTCGACCTTGCTCTCGAACCCAATCGCCCTGAAGTCACCGTAAGCGGTGGGCAGCTTCGCCTCCGATACGCGTTCCACCAACTGCTCCTTTTCGATGCGGTACTTTATGAGGTCGGCCACCGTGATCATCTTCAGGCCTAATTTCTTGGCTATTTTCTCCAGCTCGGGAACGCGAGCCATGGTGCCGTCTTCATGCATGATCTCGCATATGACACCAGCGGGAAAATGCCCGGCCATACGGGCCAGGTCCACCGCTGCTTCCGTGTGTCCCGCGCGCGTTAGAACGCCGCCGTTCCTGGCCCTCAACGGGAATACGTGCCCTGGCTTGCTGATATCTTCGGGCATGGTCTCGGGGTTGATCACCGCTTGTATCGTGGCCGCCCGGTCGTAGGCGGATATACCCGTGGTGATCTTGCCCTTTGCCCCGATGGAAACCGTGAACGCGGTTCCCTGCGCGCTGGTGTTGTCCTCAACCATGGCGGGTATCTCCAACTCGTCGAGCCTGTGGGCGATGCACGGCATGCATATCAGACCCCTGCCGTTTTTGCTCATGAAGTTGATGATCTCGGGCGTCACCATCTGAGCCGAGCAGACAAGGTCGCCTTCGTTTTCTCGATCCTCGTCGTCGACTACGATTATCAGGTGTCCCGCCTTCAGCTCCTCGATAGCCTCGTCAATGGTGCTGAAAGGCATACTCTTACCTCACTTTCCTCAGTTAGCCTTCCTGACCGGAGGTAAAACCACCCCGGTACAGGGCTTCCCCTATTCCTCCGCTTGGCGCCTGTTCCGGCGTTCCGTCACGCGCAAGAAAAGACTCCACGTACTTGGCGATAATATCGACCTCGAGGTTCACGCGGGTGCCCGCGCGGGCGTCGTCTAGAGTCGTCTCATCGAGAGTGTGCGGGATGACGGAGATTGTGAATCGGCCACGCGAGACCTCGACTATCGTCAGGCTTATCCCGTCGATCGCAACTGAACCCTTGGGCACCATGTAATGCGTGATGTCCACGGGAGTCGATATCTCGATGACCACCGCGTTGGCCTCGCGCCTTATGCCGCCAACCGTCCCAACGCCGTCGACGTGTCCGTTGACCAGGTGCCCGCCGAAACGCCCGCCCGCACCCATGGCCCGCTCGAGGTTGACCTGCCTGCCCGTCCTCACGTCGGCCAGTGCGCTGCTGCGCAGCGTCTCAGGCATCACGTCAACCGTGAAACTGCTTGAATCGAGCTCCACGACCGTCAGGCAAACCCCCGATACGGCTATGGAGTCGCCTATCCTGGTACCCTCGAGCACCGTGCGCGCGGAGACCCTCAGCTTTCCGTCGGCGGTCAGCCCGGCGACCGTGCCTTTCTCCTCGATAACTCCGGTGAACAACTCACTCTCCCCCCGGGTACGCGACCACCTTTAAATCTGGACCCATCTCGAAAGCAGCATCTATCGTGAGCGGCCCGGCCTCCTTCATGCAGGCAACCCCGGTCCCACCGACCGGCCCAGGCGCCTCGCACCCGCCCACTATCTTGGGAGCAAAGTAGAACACGAACTTATCGACCAACCCTGCCTGCCACACACCTCGAGCAAGTTCCGGTCCTCCCTCAACGAGCAAAGAAGTCACTCCACGCTCGCCGAGCAGCTCCAATAGGGCTCCAAGGTCGACCTTCCCGGCGTCGTCGAGCCTCATGAGCTCGACACCTGTTGCTTCGAGTGCCCGGATACTCTCCCCAGGAGCATTCTCGGAGACGGCCAGGAGCGTCGGCGCCATCGAGCTATCAGCGACATTGCTCCCGACCGGCGTCCTGGCAAAGCTGTCAACGACGACCCTCAGTGGCTGTCGGACTCCCTCTAAATCCCGCACGTTCAGTCGGGGATTGTCGCTCATCACGGTTCCGATACCGACCATGACCGCGTCGCTTGCCGCCCTGGCGCGCTGAACATCGGCCCTGGATATTTCCGAAGATATCCACTTGGAATCGCCCGTCCTCGTGGCCACCTTGCCGTCGAGGCTCATCGCCATCTTCAATGTCACGAAAGGCCTGCGAGTCCTCACCCATTTCAGGTACTCTTCATTCTGCCTGAGGGCGAACCGGCCGAAGAGGCCTACAGAGACCTCGACGCCGTGATCTTTGAGGAGCGCCTCTCCCCCGCCGGCGACCTGCGGGTTTGGATCGCGAACGGCTATCACGACCCTCTCAATGCCCGAATCCGCCACTCTCGGAGCGCACGGCGGCGTTCTGCCCTGGTGAGAGCACGGCTCGAGCGTGACATACATGGTGGCCCCGCGGAGGCCGCCCGGAGCGCTGTCGAGCGCATTTATCTCGGCATGCGGCCCTCCGACCCTCTCGTGGTATCCCTCGGAGATAACCTGGTCGCCCCTTGCGATAACCGCACCTACGACGGGATTGGGAGACGTCATGCCCCTTCCTTTCTCGGCCAGTTCGAGCGCGCGCATCATCATCCGCTCGTCCACCGATCCGGCGTCCGGGGGGCGCATTCCCGCTATATTTCTCTCTCCGCTCTGAAAAAAATCCATGTTTGCACCTGGGGACAGGGTCGATGGGATCAAAAAAGCGCCAGGAGAAGCTGGCGCAACTGACCGCAACGGTCAGATATCTTCTCCCATCCGGACTGTTACCGTCGGCCCCGGAATCTCACCGGGTCTGCTCCAGAGGAGCTCGCGGGCTATACCGCCGGTCGGGGATTTCACCCTGTCCCGAAGACTATGTTTTTTCCATCATAACAAACGCAGGTGCAGTGTCAATAACGCATGTCATGAGCCCCAAAATAAGCGGGACTGTATTGCCTCTCCAGGACTCGAAAGTTAACATCTAAGGCGGCTGGAAGTGATGTTCGGCAGGCTTGGCGTCCGCCGCAAGCCTTTCACATATTGGGCAGAGGTGAACGCGAGAGGAGCTGGCATGAAGAAAACGCTGACAATTTTCCTGGTGAGCCTGGTTGTTCTGGCGGGATCTGCGTTGCTTGTCGGCTGCGGTGGAGACACCAAACAGGCGAAGCAATACATGAAGGAGGGCAACGCCCAGGTTGAGAAACTCAAGTCCGACACAAGTGCTTTTGGCGATGAGATGACCGCGCTATCCAGCATAACTGATCCAACTGCGGCTGTTGCCGCAGTCAACAAGGCGAAGACGACCGCCGCCAATCTTTCCAAAACTGCAGATCAAGCCGCGGCCGATTTCCAGAAGATCAAGAGTCTCCACCGCGTACCTGACTACGTGAAGTACGCCGACCTTGAGATTAAGGCGATGGACTTGTTCCAACAACTGGTCAAGAGCATTGACTCGTATTTCAATCAATTTCTATCGATGGTAAATTCTGGAGATCTCTCCGGCCTTCAAAGTGCTTCAAAAGCCTCGAGCGATACAATCAACAAGCTTGGGCAGGAGTACTCCAGGCTTGACCAGCAGGCACAGCAGCTGAAGTCTGACAAGAAGCTCTAAACCGGAAATCTGTTTATTTCAAAGCCCCGCCGCATGCGCGGCTGGGCTTTCTTCTTTATATCGCGGACCTGGTGGCCACTATTCCGGTGCTATTTCGTTTCTTCCAAAGGAGTAGTTGAGACCTGCGGCCAAAGCTATTCTGTCAGAAGTCTGAACCACCCTGGGAGAAAGTCATGAAGAGAACCGCCACCATAGCGCTGGCACTAGTAGTGGTCTTCCTGGGTGTATCCCTCTGCGGGTGCGGCGGCGATTCCGGCAAGGCCAAGTCGTCGATACAACTGGGCGACAAGTCGATGGCCGTCCTGGATAGCGAGGGCAAGACGCTGGGCAACGACATGGAGAACCTCTACAATTCCCTCTACCACGACATCACATCCGGGAAGACACCGGATGCTGCCGGTTTCAAGGACACCGCGGACGACTTGAAATCACAGGCGGACAGGATGCTGCGCAAGGCGTCTTCAGCCAGGGCGGAATACCTCAAGGTCGACAGCCTGAAAGAC
The DNA here is from genome assembly GCA_036508635.1 of Candidatus Anoxymicrobiaceae bacterium. Classification (GTDB taxonomy): domain Bacteria; phylum Actinomycetota; class Geothermincolia; order Fen-727; family Anoxymicrobiaceae; genus FEN-727. The sequence goes on along the minus strand of DATCGY010000151.1, from coordinate 33,390 downwards.
GTCCCGGAGTACAAGAAATACGCCGACCTGAAGGTCAGGATAATAGACGCCAACGTCGCAGGCATCAACCAGTTGAAGACATTCCTCAACCAATCGCTGGAGAAACTGTCGGGCACATCGTTCGATCCCATTGCGTTTCAGTCGTTCGTCACGGAATTCGCGGACTCCCTGGCAAAGCAGGGCATCACGACGGGGGAACTTCAGAGCCAGGCGAAGAGCCTCAAGAAGAAGTACAACCTCTGAGAGCGGCGCTGGTGGAGTCGAGGACCCTCCTTATCTCTTCCGCGGCCGCGGAAACGTCGGGGCTGGCGAATATCGACGAGCCCACCACGACGGTGTCGGTGCCGGCCTGGAGCACCTGCTCGAGATTGTCGGTCTTTACCCCTCCGTCGACTTCAACCTCGACGAAAACTCCCATCTCGGCGGCGTCCCTCTTTATCGCGCCTACGCGGTTGAGCATCTCGGGCATCAGCTTCTGCCCTCCGAACCCGGGATAAACGCACATCAACACAACGAAGTCGATCATGCCGAGAAACGGCTTCAGCTCGAACAGCGGTACCTCGGGGCTCACGGCGAGTCCCGGTGAAGCACCGAACGCCTTTATGGCACGGATAACGCTTTCGGCGTCCCGGCACGACCGTACATGAAACGAGATCCGGTCGGCTCCCGCGTCCGCGAAGGCCTCGACCCATTCCGGAGGGTTATAGATCATCAGGTGGCAGTCGAGCGGGACATCCGTGATCCGCTTTATAGTCTCGACCACCATCGGCCCGAAAGTGATGTTGGGGACGAAATGGCCGTCCATGACGTCGAGGTGGATATAGTCGGCGTAAGGCTCGACGTCGCGTATGGCCTTTCCCAGGTTCGCGAAATCCGCGTTGAGTACAGAAGGGGACAGTTTCACCTTTGCGTTCATGCAGGCTTGCTCCTCGAGCTACGAGTGCCTATTAACCGAGAGATAATACTCGCAGCCCCGGCGGTTTCTTTCAAGCCCTACACATCGAATTGAGACAAGGCACATCAATAACAGTACATGTTGCCGTATGGGCGGTGCGAAAACGGCTGAAGTTTTACAAACTGCCCGGTCGACACGCCCGAAATATCCGCCCCTGTGTCCGCGGCGAATTCCTCGAGCAGGCTCTCAAGCATGCAGGTGTCCTCGTCGTCCAGTGGAAAGACCCTGACCTCCTTGCCGAGCTGATGCTCGGTTACCTCGCCCCGCAGGAATATGGCCCCACCGTGCATTCCGGTCCCGACGTAGCTGCCGACCATTGGGGTCTCGCCCGCGTTGAGACCGAGGAGCACGAGCAGCCCTCCGGCCATGTACTCGCCGAAGAAATCTCCCGCACACCCGCCGGCGACTATGACGGGCACCTGCTCCTTGAACGATTTCATGTGGATGCCGACGCGGTAGCCGATGTTGTCAAGGACGAAGATCTTTCCGCCCCTCATCCCGTAGCCGATCACGTCACCCGCGTGGCCTTTCACCACTATCTTGCCGGCGTTCATGGTGTTTCCGACACCATCCTGCGCGTTGTCGTTGACGATGACTTCAGGCCCATCCATGAACACGCCGAGGTCGTTGCCCGGGACCCCGTTTATCACTATTGTGACACCGTCCACGCTCAGGCCATCGCCGATATACCGCTGGCCGTTTACGCCATCCAGCACTATCTCGGTGCAGCCTTCCGCTATGAGGTCGCGTATCTGTTCGTTGAGTTGCTTATAGTAGATCCCGGTCGCATCGATCGTGACCGTGGTAAGCTCGCTTTTATTTCTAGTGGCAGCCTTCGCCATACTCCCTCTCTCTCACCTTCCGGCCGGCTTTACGTCGAGTATCTCCGTGGTCATCTCGTCGAGCCCCAGGCTTCTCAGCCGCTCGCGATTACCCCGAAGAGATTCGATGGCGTTCACTCCGAGCGCGCCGAGGACCTCTTTGAGCTCGAGCGCCCATGCGTTTATCAGGTTCACGAGGCGCTCGGCTCCCCAATCAGGGTCGAGCCTGCCTGTAAGTTCGGGCTTCTGGGTCGCGATCCCCCACGAGCAGTTACCCGTGTAGCATTTCTGACATAAACGGCAGCCCATCGCAATGAGCGCGGCGGTGCCGATGCCCACTGCATCGGCTCCCAGCGCGATCGCCTTGGCCACGTCGGCGCTGGAGCGTATGCCGCCAGCGGCTATTATCGAGACCCAGTTCCTTATCCCTTCGCTGCGAAGCTGCTGGTCGACCACGGCAAGCGCGATCTCGAGAGGGATACCGACATGGTCGCGAATGACGGCCGGGCTCGCACCAGTACCTCCCCGGAAACCGTCGAGATAGATAATGTCAGCTCCAGCCCGTGCTATGCCGCTGGCGATAGCGGCGACGTTGTGAACGGTCGCTATCTTGACCGACACCGGCTTGTACCCGGTAGCTTCTTTGATGGCGTAGATCAACTGTCGCAGATCCTCGATCGAGTAGATGTCGTGATGTGGCGCCGGAGACAGTGCGTCTGTTCCGATGGGTATCATGCGCGTGCTCGAGACCTCACGGCCGATCTTCTCGCCGGGCAGGTGTCCGCCGATTCCCGGCTTCGCACCCTGGCCGACCTTGATCTCCACCGCGACACCCTTGTTCAGGTACTCGGAATGGACCCCGAACCGACCCGACGCGCACTGCACAATGATATGGTCCGCGAGCGGGTACAGCTCCTCGTGAAGGCCACCCTCGCCCGTATTCATGACCGTACCGAGCTTCTCGGCAGCAAGGGCGAGCGCCTTGTGGACGTTTAGGCTCACGGAGCCGTAAGACATACCGCTGAACATCATCGGGACGTCCAGCTTGATGTTGTTGCCGACCGTCGTGTTCAGCCTGTATCCGCCATCGCCGGGCTCGACCTCGACCCGGTCAGGCTTTCTGCCGAGAAAAGTGCGAAGCTCCATCGGCTCGCGAAGCGGGTCGATGGATGGGTTGGTGACCTGGCAGGCATCGATCAGCAGGTGGTCGAAAACGTTGAGCCACGGCAGGTCGTTGCCCATGCCTGTCAGAAGCATGCCCGAGCTCTCGGCCTGCTTCCAGACGTCCTTGCGCCTGTCTACCGCCCACGACGCATGCTCGCTGAAAGCCAGCGGGTTGCGCGTCACGGTTATAGCCTCCTCGGGGCAGAAAACGACACACCTGTGGCAGGCTACGCACTTTGACGAGTCGGGTATCACCCTGTCCTTGAACTCAAGCGTCCCGAACCCGCAGTTGAGTACGCATCTCTTGCACTTCCGGCATTTCTCCTGGTCAACCATGACCTGGAACTCACTGGTTACCATGTTGCCGGGCATCACACATCACCCCTCAATTCCCCTATGACGGGCTGGCCCGCGTTCGGAGCCCAGACCCGGTCAGGCCGGGGGCAAACCTGCCGTATCGCCGATTCCTCACTGGAGACGTACAGTAGATCGTCCTTGTAAGCGGCGACAAGTGGCCTTAGCTTGATCCTGTCGTTCAGCCCCACCATGCCGCGCGAGAACCCGATCACAACCGCGAACGGACCGTTGACCAGCGCGCTTGCGTACGTGATGCGCAGTGCCTCATCCAGGTCGTGCCGCTCTGTCTTTCCTTCGTAGTCGATATCTTTCCAGAACGGCGCGGCGATGACGCGGCACGCCAGTTCGAGCGGGAGCTTGTGCTTGCGCACGAGGAGGTCGAACAGGTAAGCCATAACCTCGGTGTCGGTCAGAAGCGTGCACTCATACCCGAACATCTCGAGGTATCGCTTGTTGATACCGTACGATGATATCTCGCCGTTGTGTACGACCGTCCAGTCGAGGATATTGAACGGGTGCGCTCCCCCCCACCATCCAGGCGTGTTCGTAGGGAACCTGCCGTGCCCGGTCCAGATATACCCGTCGTACTCCGGAAGCTTGAAGAACTCACCGACGTCCTCGGCGAAACCGACGGCCTTGAACACTCCCATGTTCCTGCCGCTGGAAAAGACGAACGTGCCCGGAACGGTCTTGTTGATCTTCATGACCAGCTTGACCATAAAATCGTCAGGCTCGATCGCCTCGGCCGCGACGACCTCTCGCCTGGGTTTTACGAAGTAGCGGCGCAGGTCCGGCGCGTCGATAATGCCCGGGTGTGCCCTGGTGGGGAGCTCCTCCCCGACATCGATCTCGAGACTGGCTTCGAGCAACTCCTCGCAGAGCGCCCTCCCTGCCGCATCCTCGAACATGATATGCATCGCGTAGTGGTCGCGGTAGTCCGGGTAGATGCCGTAGCCGGCGAACCCGCCTCCGAGCCCGTTGCCACGGTCGTGGAGGACCCTCATGGATTCTATGATTACGTCACCGCCGAAGCGCTTGCCGTCGCGGCTCATCACACCCGACAGGCCGCACGCGCCGGGCACTTTCTCTGTGTCTACCCTCCATTTGGCATACTGATCCCCGAACGCCAACTTAAACCATCCCTCCGGTCTTGGGCAGGCTGCATGCCCACCTCACCAACTGCTATTCGTCTTTACGTTTCAACGTGCTCTCGAGGAGACGCGCAAGTTCTTCGCTGCCAGGCTCAGCCACGGGGGCCAGGCCGAGCTTCGCCCTTGCCCGCTCCCTGGACTTGCCGAGTACTCCGGCGCTCTTGAACATCTCGATGCCCTGGCTCGTCTCGGCCGGCGCGATGCCCCTGGCGAGAGCCATGCGCTTAGCCTCTTTGAACACCTTCATCATCCCGAAGTTGTTGGGGCACATCTCGATGCAGGTCCCGCACTCCAGGCACTTCCATATCTCGTCTCCGGCGACCACGCCGTCCGCATCGCCTTTCAGGATGCGCTCGAGCACGGCGTGCGGGTCGAACTCGTCGTCAACCTGTACGACCGGGCAATCGTTGGAGCACGACCCGCAGTTGACGCACGTGGTCATAGACTTGAGGTCGAACTCCGCCGGTACGGACTCCCGGATGCGTCGGAGGTATTCCCACCTGTCCAGGAAAGGCTGAACGGGCACCCGGTGCATGTCCAGGCCCATCTCCCCGGGAGTGAACCCGAGGGCGAGCCCCAGCAGTTCCGTGTAATAGAACACGGGGATGCTCAAATTCTCGATCTGCTTGCCGATGACCATCTGTTGAGTCTCGAACTGCTGGAAGCACGCTGGGCAGACCACCACCATAGCATCCGCCTCGTTCTGCTCCAGCTCCAGCAGCTTGAGCCTCGCGCTCTCCATCGATTTATCGGCGTTGCCGGCTCGACCGAGCGCCTCGCCGCAGCACATCAGCTTCGACTCGTAATCTATGCTGGTGGCGCCGAGGCACTCCACCAGCCTGTCGAGCTTGACCGGGTGAAGCGGGTCGTCGATGCGCACCGTAGGCGACGGGCGCAGCACCTGGCATCCGACGTGCACTCCTATCTTCATCCCCTCCATTCCAAGCTCCACGCGGCGCGCGATCACGTCGGGACCTATCTTGTCGTGCAGCACCTGCACTATATGGTACACAGAAGATCTGAAGTTGTACTCGAGCCCTATCTCCTCGAGCTTCGCGGCAACCTCTCGCCTCAACGCGGCGGAAGAGCTGAATGCGGTTATAACCGAGCGAAAAGTGGAGTAGCATCCGTTGCAGGCAACCAGCAGATCGCCGCCGTTCTTCTCGGCTAGAGCCAGGTTTCTCGCCGCTGTAAGGTACCACGCCTCTTCGGAGAGGGTCTCGACCAGAAATTTCTCGGGGCAGCACGTGAATCCCTCTATCTCGCGAAACCGTACGCCCAGCTCATCGAGTACCAGGCGGAGTGACTTCTCGAGGAAAGGAAACCTGCCGGGTATGGTGCAACCCCAGAAGAAGATGTAATCGTTCACAGGTAAAAGCTTCCTAACCTGGTGCGCTTGCTTAGTGTCCAGCGAATTCTAGCATCCATGATATTACCGTTCAATGATACGAATCAAAACGCCGCCGGCTCTCTGTAGACCGTCAATTAAAGCAAGCGCCCCACCTTTGAGCCAGGCAGGGCGCCCGTTTTAAATTGTTCGTCAGAAGTTACAGGACCGATAAATAGTTTTCGAGCTCGTACTCGGTGACTACCGCCCTGTACTTCTCCCACTCGATCTTCTTGTCCCTTATGAGCAACTCGAATACGTGGTCGCCCAGGCACTCTCTGAGCAGATCACTTTTCTCGGCTAGCTTGATGGCCTCCCAGAGGTCCTCGGGAAGGCTCTCAATCCCGAGGTTCCCGCGCTCTTCCTCGCTCATCTCGTAGATGTTCCTCTCGACAGGCTCGCCCGGATCGATGTTGTCCTCTATGCCCTTGAGGCCCGCGGCCAGCATCGCTGAGAAAGCGAGATACGGGTTGCATGCGGGGTCCGGCGACCGGAACTCGACGCGCGTAGCCTTTTCCTTACCCGGCTTGTAGACGGGCACCCTGATCATGTCGGAGCGGTTGCGCTGCGCCCAGGACAGGTATACCGGTGCCTCATAACCCGGCACAAGCCTCTTGTACGAGTTTATCCATTGATTGGTAACCAGGCAGATCTCCTGGGCGTATTTCATCAGGCCACCGATAAAGCCCCTGGCTTCTTTTGTCAGGTAATACTCGTCGTTCGGGTCGAAGAAGGCGTTGCTGTCTCCCTTGAACAGTGACATGTGGGTGTGCATGCCGCTTCCGTTCTCACCGAACAGCGGCTTCGGCATGAACGTGGCGTGGACTCCATGCTTCAGAGCGACTTCCTTTACCACCAGGCGGTATGTCATGGCATTGTCAGCCATCTGCAGCGCATCCGAATATCTTAGGTCGATCTCGTGCTGGCTCGGCCCGACCTCGTGGTGGCTGTATTCGACGCCGATTCCCATCTCCTCGAGGGTCAGCACCGTATCGCGCCTGAGGTCACTGGCGAGATCGAGCGGGGTGAGGTCAAAGTACCCTCCCCTGTCGAGCACTTCGGGTGGGCCTTCAGAGCTCGCGAAGTAATAGTACTCGAGCTCCGGGCCGACGTAGTACGTGTAGCCCAGCTTCTTTGCCTTCTCGACGTTTCTCTTCAGGACGTACCGGGGGTCACCGGCGTGCGGCGACCGATCGGGCTCAAGTACGTCGCAGAACATGCGCGCGACCGCACTGTGCCCGCTGGGACGCCACGGGAGGATAGTGAAGGTGGAAGGGTCCGGTTGGGCGATCATGTCGCTCTCGTCGATCCTGGCGAAGCCCTGGATCGAAGATCCGTCGAAACCCATGCCGTCTTCGAGAGCTTCCTCGAGCTCTTCACGTGTGATCGCGAAGCTCTTGAGAAAACCGAGGATGTCGGTGAACCAGAGCCTTATGAACTTTACGTCATGCTCTCGCACCGCTTCGAGGACATACTCTATGTCGCGGGTATCGCCCATTGCGCCTCCTAGGTAATAGCGATCTCTCTCGTTCGTTATCGTGATTTTAGGTCACGGTTGTTTCAGAAATGTTTCCAACCAATGAAAAAGTTGTTACATCACGGCGATGACCCGGAGCTCCCGGCGAGTCATGACCCCTGCACGCGCGCAGGTGATGTTTCCAGGCCTTCAGGCATCCTTGCCCCAACCGGACCTCGCGAACCGATATCCGACACTGTGGACCGTCTCGATGTAGCGGAAAGACCGCTCGATCTTTGCTCGCAGTCGCCGGACGTGGACGTCGACCGTGCGGGTTCCACCGAAGTAATCATACCCCCAGATGGTCTTGAGTAACTCCTCGCGCGTGTAGACTCTTCCCGGCGAGGACGAGAGAGTCCTCAACAGCTCGAACTCCTTGAAAGTCAGATCGACAGGCTTGCCTTCGAGCATTACCTGGTGGGCCTCGAGGTTGATCACTAGCGCACCGAAGTTCGCGACGTCCCCCTGGCCGCCGCGTCTAAGCACGATTACCCTGGCGCGGGCGATCAACTCACCGGCGCCACCGGGGTATACGAGGAAATCATCCACGGTGCGCAGAGCCACCTGTTCCTCGAGACGTTCCATACTGTCCATCGCGGCTATCAGCGGAATGCGGGCAACCCAGCCGCCGATCCTGCTCATGGCGTCCTTCACTTCTCTCGCTATCTGAGACGAGGGATTCACGAGCACGATGGCCGCCGGGTCTTCGTCATGGTCGTTGAAGAGCTCGTCGGTATCATGAACGGGGGCCGCAAGTATGCCCAGCAAGTCCAGGCCTTCGAGAAGATCCCTGGCGTACGTCGACCCGTCATCTCGAAATGCGTAAGTTGTCATCTCATAGCCTTACATGGTGCCGGTCCCATAAACACGCCACTCACACGGATTGTATTTCAAACGATAATATTAGACTCTTTGTCCGTTGCGGTATACCTCAAGTCTCTCGCCGCATCACGGCCACGAACATGCCGTCGCATCCGTCGGCATCGGGGAACATCTGGGTGAAAACTTCGTCGCGTTCGTCCGAGACTAATTTGAAGCTCTCTCCCTGACCACCCGCAATGAACGCGTTGACCACTTCCTGGTTTTCGCGGTGTGAGATAGTGCAGGTCGAGTAGACAAGGAGGCCTCCGGGCGTTGTCAGACGTGCGCCCTCCTGGAGAAGCGCCCCCTGCAACTCCGGCAATCTCCTTATGTCGCCAGGGGACTTCCGCCACCGGGCATCGGGTCTCCTGGCGAGAGTCCCGAGACCGGTGCACGGTGCGTCTACGAGCACCCGGTCGAAACTTTCGCCCAGGTCAGCGCTCGCCGTGGTGCCGTCTTGGACCATCGTTTCAACGCTAGAGTTGCCCAGTCTCGTGGCGGACTCGCCTACCATCTCGAGCCGCCCGGGGTTTATATCAATGGCCAGCACGCGGCCACTATTATGCATCAGCTCCGCCAGGTGATTCGCCTTTCCTCCGGGAGCGGCGCACATATCCAGGACCCGCATCCCAGGTTCGGGTGCGACCCTGTGACCCACCACTATCGAACCCTGGTCCTGCACGGCGAACAACCCCGAGACGAACTCGGGAATGTCGTTGAGGTAACCGGTTCCCCTGACGAGCAGCGCTTCCGGCGCAAGGTCACCCGGCTGTGCTTCGATGCCCGCCTCGATCAGCTTAGCCAGGAGCTCTTCCCTGCTCGAGCGAGCGAGGTTGCACCTCAGGGACAACCGGGGCTGCCTGTTATCCGCTTCGCAAAGCGTCTCCGTTCTGGCCAGGCCCAGCTCCGCGATCCACATCTCTACTAACCAGCGCGGGTGTGACGTGCACACCTCCAGGTAAGATACCGGGTCGTCCTCTTTCTCGGGCCATGCGATATCATCCGCACCCCGCGCAAATGCCCTCAGTACACCGTTCACGTAACCGGAGGCTCCGGCTCCCAACCGGCGCCTGGTCAGACCGACTGATATATCGCAAGCCGCATACGTCGGCACGGAGGTGTACAGGAGCTGGTAAGCCGTAAGCCTGAGAATCCACAACACACCCTCATCCACCGATGAAAGCTCGCGGTTTGAAAAACCGGAGATCGCGCAGTCGAGTGCGAGTTTCATTCGAACCGTTCCCTGAACGATCTCAGTAATGAGCGCCCTGTCGCGTCTCTCGAGCCCTGAGGCGCAAAGGCCTTTTGTCAAAACGGAATTTAGAAAAGTGTCGGCGTGAGCGTATTCGACGAGAATGTCGAAGGCACAATCTCTGGCAGCCTCGCCGGGTGCCGTGACTCGACCCAAGGCAGGCTCACTGCTCCGGCGAGCCAGTGAAGCGCTCGGCGATGAGCAGACGCTGGCCTCGTGAAAACTCTCCCGCGCTCATACGCTGCTTGCCCTCAGGCTGGACCGACACGACTCGCAGGCAAGCGGTGCTGGTGTTCACGAGGAAGCCTTCCTTGCCCATGTTCATGAGCGTTCCGGGCTCGTCTTCGGGGGGTACGTCGGTTACCTGGACGGACCAGAGCTTGACCCTTTTACCCCTGAAAAACGTGTACGCCCCAGGCTCAGGGTCGAGAGCCCTGACCAGCCTGTCAATCTTTTCGGCAGGCAGGCTCCATTCTATGTTTCCCTCATCCGGCAGGAGTGCGGGGGCGCTGGTTGCCTTGTCCTCCTCCTGCGGGACCGGCTCAAGGGTGCCACCTTCGAGCTTGTAGATTGTATCGATGAGCAGTCTTGCTCCAAGGTGTCCGAGCCGCCTGCTCAACGTTCCGGCGGTATCGTCATCAGCGATAGGGACCTCGGTATGCATCATGATGTCACCGGCGTCCAGCCTCTCGTTCATCCGGATTGTGGTAGCGCCCGTAATGCTCGCCCCGTTCATAAGAGCTCTTTTTATCGGGGCGGCGCCCCTGTATCTCGGCAGCAGTGAAGGGTGGAGGTTCACAAAGCCCATCGGAGGGACATCCAGCAGCCATCTCGGAATGAACCCACCGTAGGCCACGACTACACCGGCACCCCATTCCGCGTCCCTGGTGGTTGCGCCGAAAGACGTCTCGGACAGGCTCTCGGGTTGCCATATCCGCAGGTCCAGCTCTCTCGCCCTGGCGACAACCGGTGTCGCACTTTCCTTGAGCCCGCGGCCGACCGGTCTGTCGGGCCGCCCGACCACCCCGACCAACTCATGCTCGCTGGCGATCAATCGCTCCAGCGGCTCTAACGCAAAGCTATCGCTTCCAAAGAAGATTATTTCCAATTTGAGACCCTCTACGCAGTAGCCTGCGCTCTCTTCGTAACAAGCTCCTGGTACTCCTCGAGAGCTTTCTTCTTGTCCTCGGGATCGCACCGGTCGATTATCATGACGCCCTCGAGATGGTCGCATTCATGCTGCATCACCTGCGCGGTAAAACCTCTCGACTCCACTACGATATTGTGCCCTGATGGAGTCTGGCACCTTACCTTGATACGCTCGAATCTCGGAATAGATATAGAGACACCTGGTATGCTCAGGCAACCTTCCTCGCAAGTGATCTCGTTATCCGTCTCGATCATCTCAGGATTTATGAGGCAGCGAGGCCCGTAACCGATGTCGTAGACGAACAATCTCTTCAGAACCCCGACCTGGGAAGCAGCGAGTCCGGCACGTCCAGGCACCGAACCCAGCGTTTCCATCATGTCATCGATGAGGTTCGATACCTCGCTATCCACTTGGTCGACCTCGCGACACTTCTCTCGAAGTACGGGGTCCCCGATTGTCCTGATTTCCAGCTCCAAGCCGGCAACCTCCGGAAATGAACTTCAGTGATCTAGAGCCCCGCTTCGTTCTTGAGTATATCCGCTCTATCAGTTCTTTCCCAGGTAAAACCTTCCTCGTGGCGTCCGAAATGTCCGTACGCCGCCGTCTTTTTGTATATAGGTTTGAGCAGCTTCAGGTCCCTTATGATCGCGGCTGGCCTGAGATCGAACGTCGACTCGATGAGCTCCGTGATCCGGGAGGTCTCGATCTTTTCGGTCCCGAACGCGTTGCAGCTTATCGAGACGGGGTGCGCCACACCGATTACGTAGGCAAGCTGTACCTCGAACCGGTCCGCTAGCCCGGCCGCAACGACGTTCTTTGCGACCCATCGAGCCGCGTACGATGCGGAGCGGTCAACCTTCGATGGGTCTTTTCCGGAAAAAGCGCCACCGCCATGTCGAGCCATTCCACCGTACGTATCTACGATTATCTTGCGGCCGGTAAGACCGGTGTCTGCCTTCGGCCCTCCCTGCTCGAACTTACCGGTGCAGTTGATCAGGACTTCGGTGCTCTCGTCTATAAGCTCAACGGGAATTATCGGCTTGACCACGTGCTCCTTCAGGTCCGGCGTGAGAAGGTCGACGATGTCCACATCAGGCCCATGCTGTGCGGCGATGACTATCTTTTTCACACGGACCGGCCTGTCTCCCTCGTACTCGACCGTGACCTGGGTCTTTCCGTCCGGACGCAGGTAAGGGAGCACATCGGCTTTCCTGACGTCGGCCAGCCGGCGTGCGAGCTTGTGAGCCAGCATGATGGGCAGGGGCATCAGCTCTTCGCAGTCCCTGCACGCATAACCGAACATCATCCCCTGATCGCCGGCGCCCATCTTGTCGAGATTGTCGTCGCTCACTTCAACCCTCACCTCCGCCGCGGAATCGACTCCCTGGGCGATGTCTGGTGACTGCGGGTCTATCGAAGTGAGTACGGCGCACGTCTCGAAGTCAAAACCATACTTGGCGCGGGTGTAACCGATCTCCTCGATGGTCCTGCGCACCGCCCCCGGGATATCCACGTAGCTATCGGTTGTTATCTCGCCCGAGACGACCACGAGGCCGGTTGTCGTAAGAGTCTCGCAGGCGACGTGTGCCGTTGGGTCTTCAGCGAGTATCGCGTCGAGTATCGCGTCGCTGATCTGATCGGATACTTTATCTGGATGCCCCTCTGTCACGGATTCCGACGTAAAGAGCCATTTTTCCGACATGTCTACCCCCATGCGATTTGCGGTTAATAAAAACTATACCCCCTCCGCGCGGAGAGGGCATTAAACCCCCGAACGTATCGATTAATACAATATCACATCGGGGGTTGATGGATAAGCGCAAGACAGTTCGCTCGGCCTGGAAAACCGTGGAAGGCTCCGGATGGCCATAACCTCATGACGGCCTTCGCGCGCTTGCCCTCAAGCCTTCTACTTCTTGGTCTCCTTTGCTATAAATTCGCCCGTCATGCCATCGACGTAGACGTGCAGCGATTCCGCACCAATCTGCGGCTGGCGATAGTAGACGTCCCATATCCACTTATATTTCGGAGCAGGCATCTTCTCGGCCACGGAATCGTAGTCAGCCTTGCACCGCAAAGTGACGTGTGCGATAGAGTCAGGGTGCGCGTCAGAGTACTCGCCGCCACCGTTACGCTGGCCGACGGTGTAAGCCTCCGGGGAATCCACGCGGAAGTCCTTCGGCTTCTCCTTAGTGTACACCGTCGTGCCGTTATCCCCGCCCTTGTTCCTGGTGGGTGCGCTCGGCCACACGTACCCACGGTTGTACTGCACCAGTAGCTGGTTGTCCTCCTCCGGTGTCGGCGAGAAGAAGTAGACCTCCCATATCTTGCCTTTGCCGTCGCGCCCGATGCCGTCGGGGTCCCCGTCCCTGACCTGGATCATCCAGTTGTTGGACTGCCACTTGTTCGCTGCGGGTTTACAATACTGCACGGCTTCGTAGGCGGTTACCTTCTGTGGCCTGCCCTCCGTGTCCGTTCCCTCGGTGACAGTCTGCTTCTTTCCACAGCCAGGCAGAAATACGCTTAGTAAGATTATTGAAAGGGCGCAGGCGGCCGCCACCAAGAACGCTTTCTTCATGTTCATTCTCATCCTCCGGGACTATCTCGCAGTCGCTAACAAGCAACCAACCGCGATATTTTACCGCAATGTGATTGAGCACACACCGAGCGTTGTCATCACTCGTACATTAAGACTTCCGCCAGGTGTCAACGGTTTCCCGCGGCCTGCAGGGCCGAAGCCAGCGCATGCCCGTCAAACACCCAGACGCCGTCTATCTTTACCGGCTGAGCGAATCGCGCAAGCACGAGCGCTGGATCGTACCCATCCGCTCCAGTGAAGCCCGGCCTTATCATCAGAAAATCCGGGTGGGCGTTCAGGACGTGTCCCGCCACCTCGTTCACCGTGGCATCCCGTCCAGATATAACAACGGTAGAGTTCCCTGTCAGGGTACGGTCGCCTCTCGAAGGGTCGCTCGGAAGTTCCGCTATCGAGTCAGGCTTGTAGCTCTTCAGATAGAAAGCGATGTTCGGCGTAAAATCGTTGAGCCTTATCATCACCCTGCCACTCGAGGACATCCGCCCGTTCATGTAGTCGGCAGCGCTCTTGTAGGTCAGAGAATGACCGTAAGTGGGGTCGGCTTTCCTGAGGTAAGCACCGAATCCCACCGGGATTGAAAACGCCAGCGCGACAGCGAGCGCAACGACCACCAACACAGCCGCGATCCGGGGCCGCCCGGAAAGCGCGGTCGCGGTCTGGGAGAGGCCCCAGCCGCCGAGTAGAGCAAAAGCGGGTATAGCCGCGTATATGAGCCATGGTGGCTTTCCGAGTGAAACCGACAGGAACAGGTAGATGAAGAGTATCCATACCACAGGTAGGAGTGCCATCTCGTAGGATCTCGACACACCCAGGTATTCGCGCTCCCAATGAGCACCTTTGGATACGGCGGCACGCTCGCCTTCGTCCTCGGCGTCCTCACGCGCGGCGCGGACGGCCCGGGGCCAACCTGATCGACGGATATGAACGACCAGGAACGCCAGTCCTGCCACCGCCAGCACGACCGTCACCCAACCCATATCGAGTGGTATCCGGCCGAGGTAGTAGTGCCAGGGCTGGCGCCAGTTGAGAGACTCCTGGCTCCTGCCGAGAAAGAACTGGAAAAACTCGCCTCTGCTCCGGGAGACGAACAGGTACCACCAGAACGACATCAGCACGCCTGTTCCAAGGCTTTCGAAGAACCCCTTCATGTCGCGGGTCCGACGACCCACAAGGAGAAACAGGAAAAGAGCGGCCGGCAGGAAGATGAATATCTCCTTTGTCAGCATCGAAAGCCCCAGGAACACGCCCGAAAACAGGAACTTGCGTCGGAAGAACAACAGAAGGAAGCACATACCGAAAAACAGGGTCATCGACTCCTGCTTGGACAGCGTATCGAACACCCGGGCGGCGGGCGCAACAGCGAACAGGAAAGCAGCCGAGAGCGCGGTCAGGTCATCGAACCAGTCTCGCGCGCAGAAAAATATCACAATCACGAGGCCGACCGAGAAGATAAGTGAGATCATCTCCATCGCTATCGACAATCCCATCCTGCCAGTATCGGTGATCATCGCGTAGACGGTGCCGAGCCCCGTATACAGGGGAGGATGACGCAGGAAGTTGCCGTAGAAGACATCGCCCGTGTGGCCGGTGGCTGCGTCTATCACCGAGTTGGCGTTCCAGGCCTCGTCGTATCCGAGCACGTGGCCGATGTTAAAGACGCGCAGGAGCACCATTAGAGCAACGATGGCCAACAGCGCCAGCACGAGCGTCTTGCGGTTCATCTTGAACATTGCTTCATCCTAGCGGCCCACCGACAGGCGCCTGATCAGGAAAGACGGAAGCCCCGCCTCCCTCATCGCGAGCTGCGTTCGTGATACCTCATAAGGAACCCTGTGGTATGAGAGCAGGCCCCTGTCTGAATCGAGCACAACGTAGCACGCCCTCGGGTCACCATCGCGTGGCTGGCCAATGCTGCCTACGTTAGCCAGGTACCTCCGGCCCGCTTCGATCTCGACGCTCTCTCCATTGTCAGGCGTGAGGCTCTGAATGTCATCGGGATCCGGTTCCCCGCCAATCCCGATGCTGAATACCTCGGGTACGTGCGAGTGGCCGTTGAAGCAGAGGTGCTCCTCGAACTCCAGGAGATTTTCGTACGCCTGTGTCTCGGTCAGCACGTATTCCCATGCCGGGTCCCGCGGACTGGCGTGCACGAGCAATATGTCGTGGTCGCTCAACTTCCCAGTAAGGGACCCGAGGAAATCCCGAGCTCGCTGGTCGAGCACACGACGGGTCCACTCGCACGCACGCCTCGCGTCCTGGTTGAACGGGGCCAGGCTCAACATATCGATTGAACCGAGGTCGTGATTTCCGACAACCGCCAACGCCCCAAGTTCCATCACACGCCCTGTGCACTCGTTCGGTTGCGGTCCATAACCTACAATGTCACCGACACAGAGCCATGAGTCACATTCGGCACAGGAAATAACGGCTTCAAGGGCTGCGAGGTTCCCGTGCACATCGCCTATGATACCCGTCCTGGACAACACTTCTCCCTCTGCAAGCAAGCAACCGTTCCGAGTGTACCACACGCCCCGCGGCACTCAAGCTGCCGAGGGCATTCAGGTAGCTATATGACCGTGGACGGCGACTATGTTGCTCCAGGGAATGAAATAGTGGTGTATGCCCAACTTGCCCGTGGATGCCAGCGTAATCCCTTCTTCTTGGACCTCGACCACGGCATAGAACTCGACATTCGGTATCTCGTGGTGGATGAATATCTCGAGGGATTGGCAGGCGGATTCCCAACCGAACAGCTTTCTGCACAGCTCCACCGGTAGATGCTTGACGTCGCTATCGCGCTGCTGTACGTAGCAAGGTTCCCTCAATCTTATGACCTGCATGCCAACCTCCAGGACGTCTTCGGACTCCTTGGCTGATCCAAAGCATATTCCATCAAGCCCGGTCAGTTCAAACGCATGCGGTGCGGTCATGGCGCCGCAGTCGCCTTGACCTTGAACAGGTCGAGGTGCTGGTTGTTGTTGCCGTCTTTCGGGAATTTCGAGATGAGCTCAAGCGGCCAGTCGGCCGGGGGGCTCTCGTACCCGGGGAAGGAGTTGAAAACCACGTAAACAGGATAGCTCGCGGCGGCATCGGCGAGCTCGCGTGGGAACTCCTGAGTGGTTGAGCTGAAAGGCACGACCTCCACATCCCTGTTGCCATCCAGGTACATCTCGATGCCGTCGGTCGGAAGCCCGATGCCCTTGACGTTCGTCCCGACAACAACCGGCCCTTCTTCACTATGCGCTGCGATGTAATCCGCGGACTCCTTGATCCCCCATCCGGAAGGCCAGTCAGTGAGGTACTGGACCCTTGTCCAGTACGGAAGTACCGCTTCGTCGGGCTTCGCAATGACCATCAAGTCGGTATAGAGTGGAAAGGCCAGGGCCAGAAAGATGACCACGGCTGTAAGGATGCGGACGACCTGCGCGCGGCTCGAATCCAGCATGCGGACGACCGCCACGCCCTCGATGACCAGGTAACCCGCGCCGAGCAGGAGCGGCGGAACGAGCGACAGGAAGAACCTCGGGAGTATCGCGTTGAACATCCAGTGCTTCGCAACCAGCGCTTCGACGACGCCGACCGCAACCGTCCAGACAAGGAGAAACCATGCCGGGTGCCATCTCTTAACGGCGCCGTATATCAACCCGGCAAGACCTCCCAGCAGGAGGAGTGGCGTCATGAAGATAAAGGTCGTGCCGATAATCGTTCCGACATTTGAGAAGAATACGTCGAACGGATGCTTGAGGACTTCTCCGACTCCCTTTGTGGCGATGGAGTTTCGTGCAGCGATCAAACCGTACATGCTTGAGAGCCTGAGAACGCTGTATATAGCAATGGCAAGTACAAAGGAAATGACTATTACGACGATCCAGCGGGCAAGAGGCTGCAATCGCGTCCAGCGCTCTCTGACCCCCACCGACGATCCCGCGCTTCCGCCAACGGTTTCCCCCTCGCAGCCTTCCCGCGCCGAGCCCTTTCTATATCCGGTACGCGCGAGAAAGGCGAACGGTGTTATGACAAAGAGCAGTTCAGTCGTGCCCTTCGTCAGCAGGCCAAGGCCCAGCGTACCGCCGATGGCCAGGGACCAAAGTGGGTTGAGAGACCGGGACGCACGCAGCGCGAAGTAGAGCCCGAAAATAAAGACCGTCAGCAGAAATCCTTCTGTTATCGCTATCCGGTCGTACCACAACGTGAAAGGACAGATGACGTACAGGAATGCGCCCCATGCACCCAACCTCCAGTCACGCAATTCCTTTCCAATTAGAAACATCCCATATACGCTCAGGGCTCCTGTGGACACCGAGAGAAGGCGTGCCGCGACGAGCGGGTTCTTAAAAGCGGAGACGAACGGTATGAGAAGCCAGATGAAGATCGGCGGTTTTCCATCCGTCATCGAGACCATCCAGTTGCCGTTACGTGGAGCCAGTTGCGCCCACCTGATGAAGATGCTCTCGTCGAAAAAGACAGGCAATCGACCGAGAAAGAGTAACCTGGTCAACAGGTACAGCGCGAAGATGGAGCACATTGCCACGACTGAAGGGTGGCGCCTGATCGCATTTACCACACGCGCAGCAGGTCTATCCCGGTCCGTTGTCCCGGATTGCCCGTCCTGTTCGTTCTTGACCGTTTCCGGTGTCATGCTCTGTTTCCCATCGGCGGACCCTTTACGCTCCTTGCCCACTTGCTGATAACATCAGACAGGCCCCTTCTGTTCCTTGAGGACAAGGACCAGTATGCCGAATACTTATTCAGTATAACCGTTACCGATCCCGGTGGACCCGGGACCCTCGACCTCACCAGGGGTGGCAACCAGGTATTGCCGTGTCCACCCTCCACGTGAGAGACCCGTGAAGGCGAGCCGGAGTTATACTGAAGGTGTCAAGCGAGCATGGGTCAATCTTTCGAAAAGAGGGAGCGATTTGAAGAAATGTGAGCTCTGCGGTTTTGACAACCCCGACCAGGCGCGCTTCTGCATGAAATGCGCGAAAGACCTTGATGCCGTAGAATCTGGACAAGGACCCCGAGAGGCGGACGCGTTCGGTACTTTCATTCCTGCGGCGTCGGGAGACAACGCTCGCCTTGCTCCGACCGCCAACGCGGGGCCGCCTGCCGCAGGCTCGCCGATCGATATCGAGATGTACAAGCAAGAGGCAGCGGCGTCGATAGAATCTTACGAGAACCAGGTCGCGTCCGACTCCGACGAGCCTCCCGAGATACAACTAAGCGGCGTCGCGGCCGATTTCGCCGAAAAACAGAGGTACTGCGATCAGTGCGGCCACGCGAACCCCAAGGAGCAGAGGTACTGTCAGCAGTGCGGACAAGCGCTCCGAGTCGATGCCTTCACCCCGGCCATGAACGCTCCCAGGCCGTCAACAATGATACCCCTGGCTACCGAACCCTCGAAGCCCAACCTCCTTGCAGGTATGGCGGGGACTGCGCCTGCCAGCGATTACTACAGCGAGGGAGCCCCCGGTACCGGCTCCCCTCGCAAGTTCGGTAGCGGTTCCGGCTTTGCGGGTGCTTTAGGGGTGCGCGAGATAATCGTTGCTATCGTTGGAGTACTCATCATCTTCACACTCGTGTACCTCTTCGTGTTCGGCGGCTATGGAACGCTTCTTGGCGGAAAGGCAAAGAAGATACGCGGCGTGGCCGGTGTGATGCAACGGCTTCCCAGCTTCCAGTACAACATCACGGCCGCGTTCGAAACGGCCGACGGAGCCCAGTACGGCGGCTCGGGCAAACTCCTTTTCGAGACACCTGACAAGACGTATTGGGTGTTGAGCCTCGGAACGCCCGGAAAGCCGGGGGTGACGGCGGCTATGCAGATCGGAGACAAGGTCTACGGAAACGGCCCCGCGTGGCAGACTGTGGATCCCGGGCAATCCACCGCCGACGCTCTTGGACTCTGGCGTGATTTCTCAAGCGTCGAGGACCTGGGCACCCAGGCGATCGGCACCGCCAACTGCCTGCACTACAAGTACAGGATCCACCCGAAGCTGATCTCGACGGCGCTTGGAGTGGGGGCACAGAGCGGAGCCAGCGACGCCGTCGTCGAAGTCTGGATCGATGGCGCTTCCTCCACGGTCGTGAAGATGACGGTCCAGGTGTTCAATGTCATGATCCAGGGCGCCAGCACTAATGTGACCATGACGTTTGACCTTGCGGCCACCGGTCAGCCTTACAATATCAAAGCCCCACAATAGGCGCCCGTCACGCTCGCCGGTTCAACCCACGGAGATCTTTCGCTGGTGGTTGGTCTGCCCCATGCCCGGACCGTTGCGCTTTGAGCGGAGTTTGAGCGGTCAACGGCGCGCGAGGAAATGTACCCTTCTCGTATCTTCGTTGACCACCGCCAGGCCTTTTGCGTCGTAGGCCTCCACGTTCGAGAATCCCGCGTCGCGCAGTCCGTCGATCAGGAAGTCCAGGTCGTATGAGCGCTCGCGATGCATCTCTTCGCTTCTCTCGTACAGACCGTCCTCCCTCAGGATGAAGTTGGTCATCCTGAGGCTGTTTATTCTCAACTGCGGGTCCCATTCGGACTCCCATATCGTAAAACCATTAGCCACCCGGTGCACGAATACCGAGGTGCCCCATTCGAGTTCCAGCTCCCTGGTGGTGTTCATATCGAAAATGCAGTAACCCCCCGGCTTGAGGGAATCCGCGAATCTCCGGAGTGCTTCAGCGACGTCCTCTGCTCTCAACAGGTAGTTGAGCGAGTCGAAATTGCATGTCAGCAGATCGACTTTTTCGGGGAGTTCGAAATCCGTGAATGATTGCTCGATGAACGTCGCGCCATGTGCCCGCACCCTGAAACTCGCCACCTGGAGCATCTCGGGCGAGATGTCGACCCCGTAAACCCTGTCGCACCTGGATATGAGGTAAGCCACCGCGTGGCCGGTTCCGCAGGCGATATCCGCCGCGACCTCGTACTCTATGCCGTAGCGCGCGATGAGGCGGTCGAAGTTCTCGCGCCAACAGTCAAAAGCCGAGTCCCCGACCAGCTCGTCATAAATGAGCGCAAGTTGCCGGTACGGATACGTCGCATCGTCGCTTGTACCGGAGTCATGCATTGCCCTTTTTCGCCTCGTACGCTTCAATAGCTTCACTCTGATGACGACCTCCTGTACCACTTGATTGATTCTCTGTTATCATTACAATCTTATCTACATGTGGTTATGATATGGGATGGGCAACTGCTCTTTCCAATGGGAGACGACGTAAGCCGATAGCGAGGCTTATGGTACGGAGAAGGGAGAGGTACGATGAGGGCACGCAAGGCCAAAAAGCTCGAGAAAAAGGCCAACAAGCTGGACAAGAAGGCAGGCAAGGCGACCAAGAAGTCCGACAAGCTGGTAAAGCAGGCTGAAAAAGCTACCAAGAAGGCCGAGAAAGCCATGTCCAAGGTAGCTCCCTAGAGCATTGGAGCGAGACGGGCAGACGGCCCGTGCTGTACAAGAATAAATAATCATCGCTTACCTGCACACCGCTACAGCAAGGCCGCTGTTCGGTTGGAGTAATGATGATGATGAGAGAGTGCAGGCGGTGCGGTTTCCCAAGGAAATTCGCCAGATTCTTCGAGTACCGGCGATCAGCAGACCGGGCACCTTTCGTATTTGACCGGCCCTTTCACCGGTTGTGTAGGTTCGAGGTAAAAGCGCCCTTCAACGTTCGGCTCGGCGCGGGAATCGACATCGTACGAGGGAGAGCAGCCACGGGACGTATAGCATCAGGACATCGAATAATGCCTGATGTTGAACTTTGGAGTGCTCCCCGACCGGGAGTTACTTACGGGGACTTCACCTGAAGCCGCTCTCGGGGTTCGGCGAACAGGACCGCGTTGATCTATTGCCGCCCGGGGTCCCGAATACCGAAAAGACTTTCTTGATGACGCCTTTGCAACACGTGCGACACGTCCTGCCCGTGGAGTCTTCTCCAACCTCCTGGAGGCGCTGCGTCCTCTCCCCGCATACCGTGCATTGATACTCGTATACAGGCAATTCCCTGTTCCTCCAGTCATAACTCGCCCGTCATCTCCGGGATACCTTCCCGAGGCTGCGGTTGTGGCCTTTTTTTATCCTGGGATGAAGTCGGCGTCCCTCACCTGGACCAGCCTCAGCGCCCCTGACGGGCAGGCGGATTGGCAGAGTCCGCATCCCATGCACATCTCGGGGTCTACGATGCAGACTCCCGCATCCTCGTCGACCTCCAGCGCCCCGAAGTAGCACCTCTCCACGCAACTGCCGCATCCCTCGCACGTCCCGGTGTCGATCTCGGCCGCGAAGCGGCTCGGATCGCAAAGGTTTAAACGACGTTCGATGAGCAGCGGGAACGTCATGCAGCAGTCATTGCAACAGTTGCATATGAAGTGAAAGCCACTGTTCCTGTTCATGGTCACGTGTACCAGTCCGGCGTCTTCCGCCTCCTTGAGAAGCCTGAGGGCTTCTTCCTTGTCGATCTCGCGCCCGCTGCCACGATCGATCGCGTACTCCCCGGCCTTGCCCACCTGAAGGCAAATCTCGACTGGACGGTCGCACTTTTGAGCGGTGAGCCGGCAGGTGCAGTTCGTCACGGCGACCGGCGTTTCCGTTTCGATTATCTGCCTCACGTCCTCGAACGCAAGAATCTGCTGCCGCGCGTCAACCGATTCGCTGACCGGTACCACGCGAGCCACCGGCTTTGGCAGGAACTTGGCGGCAAGCTCGGAAAAGGCCGGCCACTCCGTCTCCATGAACTCATTCCAGAGGTCGAGGTAATCCCTCGGCGCCTCAGGCCACAAGATCGTCGCGTCGTGGAACTGCATCAGGTCGCGGCACATCCTGTACAGGGTTCCTTCGGGGGTCGCCTTCTTGAAGACGAGGCCTTTTCGATACAGGCCATCGAGCATCTTCTGTGCCGCCTCCGGGTCCATGCCGCCCGTCTTCGCAACGCTCGATGCGTCACCGGGAAGGTCGAACAGCACGTCAGCCTCTTCGGCGCTGGCTAGCTTCTCGAAGAGTCGAGGAATTAACTCCGACGATCCCATCCCGATCTTTTCGGCGAGCTTTACGTAGCGTTCATCCGGCATCTCAAGACCCCCTTGAATGGTAAGAATGTAACAGCATTACGACTTCCACGCCCTGACGCATATCAATACCGATTACCAAATGCGACCAACCTCGCAAAGAACGGCCCTGGTCACAGTAGCCACGCCACAACTCCCGCCCTGGAGGGGGTTCCCTGCTTTAGCCGGGTCTGTAGGGCCCGTGTATGGAGCCCCCCTGACCCTCTCCGTTCAACCGGCAGTGAAGGGTCAACCGAGTATTTCGGATGCCGCGGCGAGGTACACCTTGAGGTCCCGCGGGCCGAACGTGCAACAGACGACCTTCTCGAAACCGGGCTCACGCTCCAGGAATGACTTGATCTCACCAAGGGCGATCCGCGCGGCCCTTTCTATTGGAAAACCGTATACCCCGGTGCTTATCGAGGGAAAAGCGATCGTCGTCAGGCCGTTCGACACGGCCAAGGCCAGGCTGTTCCGGTAGCAATCGGCCAGTAGCGCGTCCTCGTTCGAGTTGCCACCGTGCCAGACGGGACCGACAGCGTGGATAACGTGCCTTGCGGGAAGCTTGTAACCCGCCGTGATCTTTGCCTCTCCCGTCCGGGCGCCGCCAAGGGTTTGCGTTTCCTCGAGGAGCTTCGGGCCGGCGGCCTTGTGTATGGCCCCGTCGACCCCTCCTCCACCGAGCAGCGTCTTGTTGGCGGCATTGACGATCGCATCCACGTCCAGCCTTGTTATGTCACCCTCGATGATCTCCATACGGCCATCCAGGTAATCCATGTTGCTCCCCTCCTCTTGCCGCGAGAATTATATCAAAGCAGGAAGGCTTAACTCGGGGCATGCATCACTGCCCTGGAATCGGCAGCGTTCTCTGTCTGACCGGCAACTTACGAGGTTGAGTGGCCTGGGCCCCGGATTGAGATGCCTGAGCCGTGTTCACGACCATCGCGACTTTGGCTCCCTTCGATTGAAGTGTTCCCGGAGCAGGGTGCGTCGCTATCACAAAGCCGACCTGGACGCCCGTTTTGGAATTGGTAGCCTTCACCACAGCAAAACCGAAGTTCTTCAGTATCTGCGTGGCTGTGGCCTCTGGCTGATTGATAACATCCGGCACCTTGACTACATCGTTTCCGAGGCTGACCACGTAGTCGACTGTTGATTCTTTATTTACTACCGTACCTGCGCTCGGCATCTGTTTCATCACCTTGTCTTTCCAGATGTCGTACGAAAAACCAACGGTCACCTTGCCGCTTTCCAGCCCCGCTTCTTTGAGCACCGGCCCGGCTTGCTGTCTCGGGAGGTTGATGAGGTTTGGCACTTTGGTCTCCCCAACGGCGGTCGAGAACACTCCAGCAAGGAACAGCGACAGTACGACTATGCCGGCGAGAATGACCGCGGATAATCCTCCCACCCAGCTTTACGACATCCGACTGTAACAAGAATACGTTGTCCGGCTTGACGTCACGATGGATCACGTTTCTCGAGTGCGCATACGCCAGCGCCGCTACGATCTGTCCCGCGATCCCCAATGTCCTATCGAGCTGCAGGGGGTCGATCGAAGCGTAGGCTAAGACAGCTTCTCTATGTTCACCCGAGGGAAAGCGGCGGCGAAAGTCTCCGGCTCGGCCAGCCCGGGGCCCTCGTTCATTACGGCGGAAACGGAGCATGCAAGCCCGATGTGAAAAGTCCGTTCGATGGGCAAATCCTGGACCATGCCGATGAGGAGGCCCGCAACCATTGAATCTCCAGCTCCCACGGTGTCGTCGGACAGTGAAGGCACGTGCCCGCGTAGTACGGCGTCGTCGCTGACGAGCAAAGCGCCATCGGGACCCATGGATACGACCACCATCTCGACACCGCGCTCGTTCAGCGTCTTGCAGAACTCGATTCTCTCCTTGTCCGTGGCCAGGCTCCGTCCGGCCAGTTCCTGAAGCTCCATGAGGTTGGGTTTGATCAGAAATGGACCGGCCTGGATACCCTCGGAGAGCGGCGGTCCTTCACTGTCGATCACGACTTTCGACCCCCTGGACTTGCCCTCCACCGTTATCTCCCGGTAGATGCCTGGATCCGCGCCGGGGGGCAGCGAGCCTGACAGTACTAGAACCTCGGGTGCTACCGCGGTGCGGAATATCATGCCAGTGAAGGTCTCGGTCTCACCACGGTCGACGGGTGGCCCCACGGCCCTGATGACTAGCTGCCGGTTGTCGTGCCTCGCTACTACAATGACGTTGGTGCGGGTCTCACTTTTGATCTTGGCTATCTGCAGGATAAGTCCCTCTTCTTGGAGCAGGTCGAGGACCTCCTCCCCCACGTACCCCCCGACCATGCCCATCGCGACCGAATCCGTTCCCATCGCGCGCAAAGCCCGGGAGACGTTGATCCCTTTGCCCCCGGGAGTCTTCACGACCTCCAGGGCGCGCACGGGTTCGCCAAAGCCGATCTCGTTGACAACGTAGGTGATGTCAAGTGTCGGGTTCATCGTAAGCGTGTAGATCATCCCGGTCGGCGCCTCCCCCTTGTATGTACAGCAGTTCGAGCCGTTGCCTGCATCATAACACCGTATACGGCGCGAGTTCGCCACGAGCAGGCAAAAACCTTACGCCGCATCTGTTGGTCAAAGACGAACCGGTCACTCATAAATCGCGTTCTGATTACCCGATGGACGATTGCAGGTGCGAGCTTCAATGTCATCTTCCTCCACAGGGCGGGCATCCCGTGGTCTCGCGGGTGGGCTGGCGTCGGTTTTCGATCCTCTCGAGCAGGACATTGCCGCTGCCGGGCAGAAGGTGGACGCGGCGCTTCCCAAGAAATAAGTACCGTCTACGCTGTAAATCGATAGAGGTCGTCAATGAGCAGTTCCATGCAGATCATAATCCGAATACTGCTTGCGATGGGGTGTGGGGGGCTTGTCGGCCTCGAGCGTGAGCTCACTGACCATCCGGCGGGAATACGCACACATATCCTCGTCACGGTCGGCGCTTGCGTCTTCACTACCATGTCGCTGTACGGGTTCCCCGGTTTTCTGCAGGGCGACCGAGTCGCCGCGGCCGTAGTCACGGGCATCGGCTTTATCGGCGGCGGAGCTATCCTCAGGAGCCGCGACGGCTGGGTGACGGGGCTCACCACGGCCTCCAGCCTGTGGAGCGTCGCGGGCATCGGGATGCTCTTTGGCACCGGCTACTACGCTGTTGGGTTCGTTGTCACGGGCATCGCGCTTGTCGTGCTCAGGATAGTTGACTGGGGGACCGATGCGATCTCGCCGCGCCTCAAGACGCACACAATGCCGATACACGTCGGAGCCGCTTACTCCGAGAGCGTCTACTCGAACATCGAAGAGGTGCTTCTAAATAACGGGTGCGAACCACAGCTTGTCCATTTTCGCCGACATGAAGACGGCGGCATGATAGACCTCGGGATGATCGCTACACTTCATGCAGGCAGCGACGTCGTGAAGATAACGGAGAGCCTGTACGGTGTTGAGGGCGTGAGCGACGTCCTCTGGGGCTAGTCTTCTCTGATGCCCGCGTTTGAACCCTCTCTCGGTCCACGCGTCCCGGTTGCCATCGCGGCTTTCTGATCGAGATACTTGCCGCGTTGCCACGGCCAGTAGCCGTCTATCTCCACCTGGAGCTCCATGCTCAGGAAAGATCGGATCATGACAAGTATCGCTAGCACTCCCACGTTCTTGAAAGATGGAGCCACTGCCACGGTCCTTATGATATCGCCTGCTATCAGGAACTCGAGGCCCAGGAGTATGCTCCTGCCAACGGTCTCGCGGTATATGCGATACGGATCAAGTTTTCTTGAATCGCGTCGTACGAGGCTCCAGGCGAAAACGCAGGTTGCGTAGATCGAGCCGATAACGATTACTACCACACCGGCCGAGTCTATGATCTTGCTGACCCCATCCATGACCTGCTGAAAGCTCATGGCCCCTCTCCATCATAGAATCACCTGGGTACTTCACCCAAGCGCCGGCTCCGTCCAACTCGGTACGACAGGCTTGCGGCGCCCGCACCGCTCTGTTAGTTTTTTTTCGCCGTCACGCCGGTGATGCCTTTATTCGCGCATTACCCGGAGCGTCCGGCCGAACCTTGCCTGCGGGCGCGCAGGAAAGCGGCATGGAAGTCGTGAACAATAAGCAGAAGCCCGGCGACCGCAGCACCGCTGCAGGAGGAAGCGTTTGAGCCACAGACGCAAAACCGTACTCATATATGTGCTTGTGCTAGTGCTGTTCGTGCTTCTCACGCTGTTCTATACGAGGCCCCTCGTCACCGAGGCAAACAACCACACTATGCGCGAGAACACGGGCGATACGATGTTCAACATCTACGTGCTCTCGTGGACGGCGCACTCACTCGAGACCAACCCGTTGAACCTCTTCAACGCGACGCTGTTCTACCCGAACAGGTATACGTTAGCCTACTCTGACGACGAATTCATGAGCTCTCTCATCGCCCTGCCCGTGCTGGCCGTGACCGGCAACGGCGTGCTCGCGTTCAACTTCGTGATACTCATGAGCTTCGTTATAGCCTCGTTCGGCGCGTACCTTCTGGTCTGGCACCTTACCGGGGACAGGTATGCCGCTTTCGCCGGTGGCATTGTCTTCGGGTTCTCGACGTACAGGCTCGCCCACATAACGCACATGCAGTTGCTCTCGATGGGTTTCCTGCCGCTCGCGTTCCTGTGCCTGCACCTCTTCACCGAAAAGCGAAAACCCGTCTATGCTTTCCTTTTCAGCGTCTTCTCGATAGCGGTGTTCTGGAGCGTCTGGAGCTACGGCTTCTACCTGGTGTTCGCCGTGCTGATATACCTGGTCATACTCGCGCTCATGAAGAGAAAGCGCATAGTGGCGGTCCTGCGGCGCAAAGCAAGCCTCGAGGAACGCAAGGCTGCGTACCGATGGGTCGCCTTCTTTGTGGCTTCCGTTATGCTTATCGGGGTCGTGCTTGCTCCTTTCATCCTTCCATATCTGAAGTCGCAGAAGCTCAACCCTAATTTCTCGAGGGATATCAACGAGGTCGCCAGCTACTCCGGCGATGTCACCGATTTCCTCGTAGCTCCTCCCCAGAGCCTGGTCTGGGGCAAGGCGACGAGCCTGTTCAGGCCCGACCCGTATACGCGTGGTAACGGGTCCGAACGCTCACTTTTCCCGGGCCTGCTGCCACTCCTCCTGACCATCGGCGGAATCGTCTTGCTGTCCAGTCGCGGAATAAGCCGGCGCGACAGGTTCGCCCTCGCGTTCTACGTAACGCTGTTACTCCTGGCCGGCGTGATGTGCCTGGGAGTGGCTTTCTACGCCTTCGGGCACCATTCAAGCATACTCATGCCTTACAAGTTCCTGTACAAATTCTTCCCCGGGTTCAAGGCCATACGCACTCCGACCAGGATATTCGTCCTCTGCCTACTGTCGCTCGCCGTGCTGTCTGGATTCGGCGTCAAGTGGTTGCGCTCGAAGCTCAACGGACACCTGGACCGCGTCGCGGTAGCCGGCCTGCTCGTGGTGATCCTCATCCTGATGGTGGTCGAGATCCTCCCTACCGGGATAGAGATGAAACCAATGCTGACCAAAGCCCAGTTCCCCTCTGTGTTCAGATGGATGGCGGGCGTCGACGGCAACGCACCCACGATCGTCTTGCCGGTTGCGCCTTACGACAGCAAGTCCGTCAATCGCATGGACGACTTCGCTTACGTGAGCATGGAGCCCGAGCGCGACTACTTCAACACCGCCAACTGGAAAGCGATGGTCAACGGGTACTCCGGCTATGTGCCGGTCTCGTACAAGGATGCCGTCAGGGCTGAGTACGATTTTCCATCGCGGGCGGCCCTCCGGTATTTGAGGCGCCTCAAGGTCAAGTACGTGATCCTCGAGAGCAAGCGGTACGATCACGGGCGGTTCGCAAGTATCCTCGAGCGCGTCAAGCGTAAGCCGGAGCTCGTGCCTCGCTATCAGTCTGACGGTTATTACGCCTACGAACTCCGGTAGATAGCTACTATGCATTGCATCGCTGAATTGAATCAGGCCGACAAGACCTGGGATCGCCCGTGCACGTCTCCAGTTGTTCTCTTAAAGTGCAGGGCGAGGGGTACTATTTTTCGTAGAACTCCTCAGCGGAAATATATTTGACCGAATTCCGTCTTTCCGCGAGGACCTCGAGGAAAAAACGTACCCCGAGCCCCCCGTGACGAGCAAAGGATAAATCATGCTCTATCGATCTAGATTCCGTATTCGGCGCGTTCGATGAGCTCGATCTGCATATCGCGATTGAGGGTCACAAAGTAAGCGTTGTACCCCGAGATGCGTACAAGAAGGTTGCGGTAATTCTCGGGATAGGCCATAGCGTCACGGAGCATGTCGCTCGTGACAACGTTCATCTGCATCTGCATCCCGCCAAGGTCAAAGTAGGTCTTGGCGTACGAGAACATGTTGTCGACGACCTGTTCGTGAGTGTCGCGCGCGGACGGTACCACCTTGACGTTGAAGGCGATGTTGTTGTTCATGTCGTGGGGGTCGAGCCTCGCGACGTCCCTGATGTTGTCGAGCAGGTTCTTTGAGGCGTTCGGCTCCGGGGTCAGGCCCGGAGTGAACGCCTTGCCGGCAAGCCTCCCCGACGGCAGGGCCCCCGTGAGAGTACCGAACGCCACGTGGTTGGACATCGACCAGAATCCCGCGGTGTAAGGCCCGCCCCTGAAGTTCCTGTGTCCTCCATACGTATCATGGGTGAACCTGGTGATCCGTCCCGCCATCTCGAGGGCCTCTTCGCTGCCCGAGCCGAAGAGCGGGACCTTCCTTGTGACCATCGCGTGAAGCGCGGGGTCCTCCACGAAGTTGGTGTCCACGGCCTTCTTGAGGTCGGCGAAGCTAACCTTTTTCCCGTCGTACACGAGCTTCTTGATCACCATCAGTGAATCCGTGACATCTGCGAGCCCGATACACGCCGATCCCGAGCTGTTGTACCTGGCGCCACCCGCCGTGACGTCCTTGCCGTTCTCTATCGAGTCGTTTATCAGCGAGGATAGCAGCGGCGTCGGTCGCAGGACGTTATGGGCCTCGCCCAGCATGTTGTTGTACTCCACGGAGCTATCTATGAGGAACCGATACTGCGTCAGGAACGCCCCGAAGAAATCCTCGAACTCCGTGAAATCACCTGCTTCGATGCTGCCGGTCTTCGGCCCCACATCCCAGTTCATCAGTGGGTGCCTGCCGTTGTTCATGGCCATCTCGAAGGCGGCGACCATGTTCATCATCATGCAGTTGGTATGCCCGATATGCTTGCCCGAGAGCGTCGGCTCCACGCAACCGGTCGCCGACCAGTCCCGGAGGTCCTCGGGGGCGTATTCGAACTCCTTGAGCGACTCCATTACGGCGAGGTCGTTGTGCATGGACGGTGTCGCGGCAGTGATGAGGTTGACCTCGCAAAGGCGCTTGAGGTAGATGTCGGAGTTCTTCTCCGGGTTGTACCTAGCGTTGATGTTGGGGTCCCGGATATTGAGCAGCTCGGTGACCTTGAGGAAGATGTACGTCATGTCGTTGACAGCGTCTTCCCCCTCCGGCGTGATCCCTCCAAGGGTGATAGCCTGGTCTGAGGAACTGCCACCAAATAGATAGTTGCCGATATCTATGATCATGGGGAGGTGATCGGTGCACCTCATGTAGAAGCACCCGACCAGCTCTATCGCTTTCCTTACGTACTCCTCCCGTTCATCGGGGGTGGACAGCTTCGCGATATCGGCCTCGAAGTAACGCTGGAGCCACTGATCCATTCGCCCGATGGAAAGACCTGCGTTTGTGCTCTCCATATGCAGCGAGAGCCATACTATCCAGCACGCGTTAATAGCCTCGTCGAGCGTGTCGCATGGGTTCTCTGGAACCTTCGCGCATATCTCGGCCAGCCGCTCCAGCTCGGCCCGGCGGACCGGGTCGCCTTCTGCCTCCGCATCGCGGGTAGCCTGCCTCGAGAGGTTTCTCGCGTAGGCGTTAACGCCCTCGAGACAGAGAATCATACCATGCAGGGTATCCTTCTTAGCCTGGTTCGCGAACTCGTCGCGCGCGAGCTCCTCCTCTATCTCCCGTATCACACCGGAGGTGCCCTGGTTCATGAGCCTCGGAAAATCCGCGATGGTGTGCGAGAGCGCGACCGTCTTCCACATGAAATAGACCGCGAAGCGCTCATCCATCTTCTGGCTCAAAGGAGCGTTGTACTTTTCGCGTACCCATTCCCGGAAGTTACGGTGCGTCCAGTACGGAAAGACGTAGTGGTGAAGGGTCTTGATCGTCTCCTCGGAGACATCGTACGGGTTCAGCAGACGGTCTGGAACGCTCTCGAGCTCGCTCCACATTGTCGTGCCGATCGCATCCGGGTATATAACGACACCTATGTCCTTCGTCGTCGTAGTACCCGCGATGAGATCGTGTTTCCTGATTATCGGCTTGCGATTTTCCATCAGGTGCTTGAATGCATACCCCTGGCGAAGCGGCGGAAACCACGGCTTGCCTTCCCTGTCGTTCTCGAACCCGTTCTCTACGAACCAGTCCATCAGGAGCTTTGGCCGCTCGGCACAAAGCTCCGGCCTGGTAGTAAAATGTATTTCCAGGAAGCGCTCCAAGCGCGGAAAATCTTCGATGTCATAAGCACAGAGGTATGGTTCCTCCAGGAAATGCACGCCGGCGTCGATCTCCTGGGCGGCCATCCTCGCACTCCTGCGACGGGCCATCTCCGTCCTGAGCGCGGGGTCGACGCGAGGAGCCTCGCTGAGCCTCATTGCGGCATCGTCTTCCTTTATCTTCGAGTTTCGCCTGGCGTTAGTCTTGGCCATCAACGTGGCGATGTAATAGTTGAAGAGGCTGATATAACTGAGGTTCCCCTCGAGCCTGAGCTTGCTCTTGAGCAGCATGTTGAGAGTCTCGTTCGGAGTCGCGGAGAGAAGCTCCTTGACCACGGAGTCGTCGGCCATGATCATCGTGACGTCGACTTCAGCCGGAATGTGTCTGAGGACAGTGGCCTTTCCGTCCCTGAACCTTATCGCCTGTTCGACGGTGTCCTGCTCCGTCCTGAGACCGACCGTGAAATCGACCCATGACCCGTTGCAGCGCATGGATTCCCTGATGGAAGGTCTCAAGTTGAAGTTCGCGGCCATCAGCCGCAGGACCGAGCCGCTGATGGTGTTGGTAAAAGACTTCCCGTTCACATCGCTCGCCTCCAAGGTAGGGTTCCACACCCTTCTTATACGACCTCGAGGGCACCGCGGTCAATGACGGCCGGCGGCGGTTTCCTGCGGGAGACAAGAATCAGACCATAGTCTTCCTATTGTCTTGAAGTGCAGAGCGAGTAGTACTTTTTTCAGAAGAACTCCAGATAGTCGAGCAACTTGCTTCGATCTCCGAGAAAAGCTTCGCAACCTGACGTTGCGCCTCAGTACAGGCCGAGAACGTAATCTGTGGGGTCGATGAGGTCGGCTGGTTTGGGGCCGTACCAGCTGAACCAGGTCCCGATGCCCGGTTTGTACATCTCGAAGTGGAGCTGTACCGTTCCACTGACATATCCGATTACCTGGCCTCGCGATACCGTCACACCTGGCTGGAGCCAGGCGTCCAGCGGGCGCAACTCCCCGTATGTCGCCACGTAGTCCCCGTGGTCGACGAGCACGGCGAACGTCTGCTCGCCGTTGGCGCGAGTGTAGAAAAGACCGGTCTTTACGACAGTTCCCGTTTTTATCGCCCTGACCGGGGTCCCTTCGCCGCCGGGGGGATAAATGTCGACTCCCGCGTGAAGGCGGGTTCCCTCTCTAGGCGCTCCGAAGTACGGGTAGTCGGTCGACCCCGCTGGCCAATGGCCGCAAGCTATGGACGCGTCTTTCGTGATCGGATATAGTGGCGGCCCCTGCACAGGGGCGCAAGGGCGCCTGCTGGTGCCTTCACCGTACATCGAGCGCTCGCAGGCGACGGGCGCGCTGGCCTCTACCTTCGCCGATACGTTGAAGGTGTCGACGTAGTCACCGAGATAGAACGTCTTGCGCTGCCGGGGCTGGATGGTACCGGAAGGGCCGGCGACCTCACCCTTGTCGGTCTGCAACTTGACCTTGACATCGACGGCGTTCTTCCCGGGGTTCATCAGCGCGATCCACGTCTCGAACTTGTTCGCCGTACAACCCTCCGCAAGATACCAGACGCTCGAAAGAGCGGTGCACCCTGACGAGCACGTGCCCCACAGCCGCCTGCCCCCATACATAGCCCGTTCCACCACCACCGGTGAATTGGAGCTGACGACAGTCGCCACGCTCGCGTTGGGAGCGTACTTGGAGAGGTCGTACGTCCGCCTGGTGCCCGGCGGGACGCTGTCGTCCGGGCCGGCGACCTCTCCTTTGTCAGTCAGGAGCCTCATGCGCACCCTGGCCGTCGAAGTACCCGGATTCTGCACCAGTACCCACGTCTCGAAGTCAGGAAGGGTACAACCCTCAGCAAGGTAGCAGGAGGTCGACGGAGATGGAGCTCCAGTATCGTCGGTGCCCCACTCGCGGCTGTTGCCGTACATCGCGCGCTCACAGACGACTCCGCCGCTAGCGTTGACCTCGGTCGAGATGTTGTAGGAGACAGCGTATTTCGCCAGGTTGTAGGAGCGCCTGGTCCTGGGAGGAATCGTGTCTTTAGGGCCGGCGACCTGCCCGGCGTCCGTCTGCAGGGTCAGTGTGACATTGACAGGCGTCGACCCCGGGTTCTGGACGAGGACCCACGTCTCCATCCCACCGTCGGTACATCCTTCGGCGAGATACCACGTCTTCGACGGCGATGTCACTCCGGTCGCCCCGGTGCCCCACTCGCGGTTGTTGCCGTACATCGCGCGCTCGCAGACGACCGGCGCGCTCGCGCTCACCTTTGTCGAGACGTTGTAGCTCACGACGTAGTCGGCCAGGTTATACGTGCGCCGGGTCAGGGCGGGAATGGTATCTTTCGGTCCAGCGACCCCGCCGTTCCCGGTCTGAAGGCTCATTGTGACATCGACCGGAGAAGAGCCCGGGTTCTGGACCAGTACCCAGGTCTCGAACCCCGCCGCCGTGCAACCCTCCGCCAGATACCAGGTCTTCGCCGGGGCCGCGACGGCCGACGCGCAAGTGCCCCAATCCCGCTCCGACACTCCGCTTCCGC
>DATCGY010000150.1:0-2716 GCA_036508635.1 Candidatus Anoxymicrobiaceae bacterium | reverse complement strand
CTCCGGGTGCGCGGTGTGCGAGGACCGCTGCCCGATGGACGCCATCGAGGTGGTTGATGACGTGCCGGTCATCGACGAGGACCGATGCATCGGCTGCGCGCTGTGCGTTACCGGCTGCGATACGGACGCGATGGAGATGGTACGGCGGGAGGTCGTGCCTAAGACGCCGGCGACGATGCCCGAGTGGGGAATAGGCGTACTGAAAGCGCAGGGGAGACTCGAGGAGTTCGTCGAACTTCTGAAGTAAGTCGGAAGTCGGCCGGTCACGGAAACCGGAAACAAGAACTGAGATCTTCAGAGGCAGAACAACGTGGAGAAGTCGATCATCATAGTGGGCGCCGGGATGGGCGGCCTGGCGTCTGGAATATACGGCAGATTAAACGGATATCGGACCACGATCTTCGAACAGCACACACTCCCGGGTGGGCAGTGCGCATCCTGGAAGCGTAAGGGCTACACGTTCGACGTCTGCATCCATCACCTGTTCGGCTGCAACCCGAGCTCAAAGATTTATAAGCTATGGGAAGAGCTGGGCGCCATGCCCAGGGAGCTCGCGCACACGAAAGACTGCGTGAGCGTTGCTTCTCCCGACGGCAGGCTGTTCAAGGATTACTATGACACCGACAGCCTCGAGAGCCACCTGGAGGAGCTCGCCGGCAACGATGCGAGGACAATAGAAGACTACGTGAGCGCCATCTCCCGGTTCGTCTGAGTCGACTTCATGGGTGAAGCTATGATGGGATCCAGGGTGGGGCTGGCCAAGATGATCCCCTCGCTGATGCCTCTCTTGAAGTGGTTCAGGCCGACCATGGAGCAGTTCGCCCGGAAGTTTACCGACCCGTTCTTGAGGCAAGCGTTTCCCCTGCTGGAGTACTCCATCCCCGACGTACCGTTCTTCCTCCACCTGGTTAAGCACGCTTACGGATACAACGGCTCAACCGCCTGGCCCGTAGGCGCTTCGTTCGAGTTCGCCCGCTCTATGGAGAAGCGGTACCAGGATCTCGGCGGGGAGGTCAACTACAAGAGCGACGTAGAACAGATAATGACGGAGGGCGGCCGTGCGGTCGGCGTCAAGCTCGAGGACGGAAGTGAACACAAAGCCGACATCGTGATCTCTAACGCCGACGGCCGGAAGACAATAATGGGTCTGCTGGGGGGACGGTTCACCGACGAGAAAATAAGGCGCTACTGCGGCGAACCGGATGACGAGACGCCAATGGCGGTGCAGGTCTTCCTTGGGGTCGACCGCGACCTCTTCAGCGAGCCGTCCGCATTGGTGCAACTACTTGAAAGACCTCTCGACGTTGCGAACCACACCACCGATAGCCTGGAGATGCAGACGTACGGGTTCGATCCCACTATGGCCCCCAAGGGGAAGGGCGTGATCAAAGTCGAGCTGGCCTCGAGCTGGTCCTACTGGAAAGGCCTCTATGCCGACAAGAGCCGCTACGATGAGGAAAAGCAGAAGGTGGCTGAAACGATCATCGACGTGCTAGACCGGACGCGCTTCCCTGGGATAAAGGGCCAGGTCGAGGAAGTCGATGTGCCAACTCTCGTGACCTGGGAGCGGTTCGTGGGAGGTACCCACGGGTGGTTGTCGATGCCCAATAAGAAGTTCAGCCCGATGGATTTGCTTTTCGGGAAGGGGTACGCGACTCTTCCCGGACTCTCGAACTGCTATCTGGTCGGCACCTGGGCCACCGCGGCCGGCGCACTGTTCGCAAACGCGCTCTCCGGAAGGAAGGCCATCGCCGCCATCTGCGACGGCAACGGCAAGACGTTCCGGTCGGCTTGACCGCGGATCATTCAAGCAAGAGTTCTATATTGCTCAACCACCCGGGCCCTCTCCCCTCAAAGGCGGGGGAAAGATTGTTTAGCCGATGACGGTCATGCCTCCCATGTACGGTTGCAGAGCGGGGGGCACCACTACCCGACCGTCGTCGAGCTGGAAGTTCTCCAGGACCGCCGCGACCGTTCGCCCGACCGCGATTCCCGAGCCGTTGAGCGTGTGAACGAACCTCGGCTTGTCCCCCTGCGGCTTGAAGCGGATGTTCGCGCGGCGAGCCTGGAAGTCTGTGCAGCAGGAGCAGGACGATATCTCCTTGAACTCGTTCGCCCCCGAAAGCCAGACCTCGAGGTCGTAGCACTTGGCGGCCGCGAACCCCAGGTCACCCGTCGATAACAACACCACCCGGTGGTGGATCCCCAGCCGGCGGAGCACCTCCTCGGCGTTGTCAATCATGGACTCCAGCTCGTCGAAGCTCGAGTCGGGGTGCGCGAACTTGACCATCTCCACCTTGTTGAACTGGTGCTGGCGGATAATGCCGCGCACGTCCTTGCCGTAAGATCCCGCCTCGCGCCTGAAGCAGGGCGTGTAGGCAGCGAACTTTATGGGGAGGTCCGCCTCGGGGAGTATCTCGTCGCGAAAGATGTTAGTGACGGGCACCTCGGCGGTCGGTGCCAGCAGCAGGTCGTCACTGCAGACATACATGTCCTCCTCAAACTTGGGAAGCTGCCCGGTGGCGGTGAACGTCTCGCGGTTTCCCAGTATGGGCGGGAAGATCTCGGTGTAGCCGTGCTCGGTCGTGTGCAGATCGAGCATCAGGTTGATGAGGGCGCGCTCGAGGTGGGCGCCGGGCCCCCGCATGAGGGTGAAGCGCGAGGACGCTATCTTGGCTCCTCGCTCGAAGTCCAGGATGCCAAGCGCCTCCCCGAT
>DATCGY010000149.1:0-8027 GCA_036508635.1 Candidatus Anoxymicrobiaceae bacterium | reverse complement strand
CGTCGGGACCATCAGGGAGATGGGCGAAAAAGAGAACTTCAAAGAGCTGGCCGCGGAGGTGGACAAAACAGGCGAGTTCCCGTGGCAGCTTCTGCCTATGTACGCGAAGATGGACCTCCTGGGCATGACCCTTTCCCCCGGGTACGGGGGTGGGGGCCAGTCGGCGCTCACCGCGGTGCTGGCGATCGAGGAGCTCGCCAAGTTCAGCCCGATGATAGCCGGGCCCGTGTTCGAGTCCAACGTCGGGCCGGTGAGGGTGATCGACCTGTTCGGCACGGACGAGCAGAAGAAGACCATCGTGAACGGCGTATGCAACGGCGAGCGGTCGGTCAGCGTCTGCATGACGGAACCAGAGGCCGGCTGCGACCTCACATCACTGGCTACGAACGTGGTCGAGGACGGTGACGACTACATCCTCAACGGGCGCAAGATATTCATCACCGGCGGAGGCGATGCAAGCCACTACCTGGTGTATACGCGCTACGGGGACCAGAAGGGATACAGGGGCATAGGAGCGGTCATTGTAGAGAAGGGGATGCCGGGGTTCAGCTTCGGGCCGCAAGAGGAGTTGATGGGCCTGCGCGGGATGCCGTCCTGTGACCTAATCTTCGAGGACGTGCGAATCCCGCAGGAGAACGTCGTGCTGAGGGCCGGCGAGTTCAAGAACCTGATGCTCACCTTTGACATTGAGCGGTGCGGTAACGCCGCGATGTGCCTCGGCGTCGCGGGCGGCGCTCTCGAGGAAGCGAAGGCTTACGCTTCGCAGCGCCACGCTTTCGGAAGGCCGATCTGCGAGTTCCAGGATATCCAGTTCAAGATCGTCGACATGGCGACCAAGCTGGACGCGGCTCGAATGCTCGTATACCGTGCCGCTACTGGCGCGGGAGGCGGGCTGCCGTCTATCTATGAAGCTTCGATGGCGAAGCTATTCTCCAACGAGATGGTCATGGAGGTGACCAGCAACGCCGCCCTGGTGTTCGGCGGCTACGGCTACTCGAAGGCGTTCCCCGTTGAGAGGATGGTAAGGGACGCAAGGGCCTGGTGCGTCGCGGGTGGAACGACACAGATGTTGAGGAGCACGCTCGCGAGCGTGCTGTTCGGTCGGCGCTTCGACCACCGCCCCGGCAAGTGACCTAAAGAAGGAGTCGAAAAAACAGATCTGACCCCAAGGATTCAAGCGGGAGGTTTGTGATGAGCCAGTATTACAGGGATATCGACCAGCTTTATGAGATCTACGGGCGCTTCATGGATACGGTGCTCACCGACCCCAAGATCGGTCCCAAGATGGCGAAGGCAGGGATAATCATAAAGTTCATATATACCGACCCTGACGGTGAGATCACGATCGACCTCAAGAACCCTCCAGCCAGGGAAGGTTATTACGGCGCGTTCTACCTGGGCCCGTGCGACCTCAAGGAAGACGTCTGGTCAAAGCAGGCCGCCGACTTCTCGCACAGCTTCTGGCATGGCTTCGAGAACCCCATTGCGGCTGTGACACGAGGAAAGATCAAGCAGGGAGGCAAGGTCACAGCGATGCTCAAGCTCCTGCCCGTGGTGAGGCCCGCATTTGCGACCTTCCCATTGGTCCTGGAAAAGATGGGCTACGAAGACAAGGTGATCAAGAAGAAGTGAGCCGCAGCGGCTCGATTCAGGCGTAGCCAGGATTGTAGAAGCTTGAGTAGAATGCCGATATACAGGCAAGATCGAAGCAACGCCCGGGGAAGCGGCTACCGGGTAACGCAGGGGGTTCCAGATGGAGAAGAGCTATGACGAAGGCTTTGAAAAAGCCCTTTTGAGCCAGGGTGTCGTCACGTCCGAGCAGGTGTCCCACGTACGTGAGATCCATGAGAAGACCGGCGCTGGTGTCGTGGACGTCATGGTGGGAGAAGGGTATGCGACTAGCGAAGCCTTGATGCAGGCCATGAGCTTCTACCTCGAACTCCCCTACGTGAAGCTTACTCTCCAACAGATAGACCCCGTGGCCATAAAGCGAATGCCGGCGGCAATGGCCTGCGAGTATCGCGTGATTCCGGTGACCATAGAGGACGAGACAATAAACCTTGCGATTTGCGGTACCCTCGACGTCCAGGCGCAGGAGAACCTGTCTTTTGCGTCAGGTTGTTCGCTGCGTGCGATGCTTGCCGACAGGGCCGATATCGAGGCCGCGCTCCACCATTTCTTTCCCGAGGAGTTCAACGGCGCCACCACTCTTAAGCCTGAGCGCGAAGAGATCGAGTGCATCGTGAGGTTTGACGGAGAAAGCATGGAAAGCGAATCCGAGGAGACATCTCACGAAGATGACGTTGTCATAGAACTCGTCAACGACCTGTTGGCGGATGCGGTCCTGAAGCGCGCGAGTGACATACACATTGAGCCCAAGAGCGATCATTCCGTTGTGAGGTACAGGGTGGACGGGGTGCTAAGCGACGTTAAGAACCTCACGCTCGACATCCATAAAGCCGCGGTTTCGCGCATCAAGATACTCTCCGTTCTCGACATCTCGGAGAGGCGGCGCCCGCAGGACGGTTCGATCTTCGTCAAGTACGGCCGCAGGGACGTCGATTTCAGGGTGGCGATTTCGCCGACCATCTACGGCGAATCCGCGACACTGAGGGTGCTCGACCAGGCTTACGCGAAAGTCGAGCTGAGCTCGCTGGGATTCGACGACGATGACCTGGCCAAGATCATGCGCGCCCTGGGTGAGCCGTACGGGTTCATTCTCTCCACCGGCCCCACGGGAAGCGGCAAGACCACGACCATGTACGGGATGCTCAACAAGATGGAAAGCAGCACCAGGAAGATCATCACCATCGAAGATCCCGTCGAGTACCGCGTAGACCGTATAACCCAGATACCCGTCAACCACAACATAGACCTGGGGTTCGCCCCGCTCCTCCGTTCCGTTCTGAGGCAGGATCCAAACGTGATACTCGTTGGCGAGATAAGGGACCCGGAGACCGCGCACGTCGCGGTGCAGGCGGCACTGACCGGTCACCTCCTCTTGAGCACGCTCCATACCACGGACGCGCCCGAGGTCTTGCTGCGGCTCATGGAGACAGGAGTCGAGTACTTCTATGTTCGCGAGGTTGTCAAGCTCATAGTCGCGCAGAGGCTCGCAAGGAAGTTGTGCGACAAATGTAAGATCGCCTACCAGCCCGTTGACGCCGAGCTTGCCGAGATGGGGTTACCTGCCGGTACCGAGGCTAACCTGTTCAGACCCGGGAGTTGCACCGAGTGCGGCGGAGTTGGGTACAAGGACCGGACGGGGATATTCGAGGTCATGATGATGACCGACGAGATCCGCGACCTGATGGTTCCCGGAGTGCGCCTTGATGACGTGACCGACCTGGCCATCAGCCAGGGTATGCATACCCTGTGGCAAAACGGCGTGGCCAAGGTGCTTGCGGGAGTGACGTCCCTTGAGGAGATCAGGCGCACCCTGCCGAGGTAAACAGCCGGTTGCAATCCGTCATTGCCTCTCTTTGATAAATCTAGTATCAATATTCCTGAGTCTAATGATGGGATGATTTGTATGGAAGATCGACTGAGATTGATCTCGAGCATTGCCCCCGCGGATGGGGACAAGTGTCCCCCGGCGCCGGAGGAAATGCCGGACGGTCACCTTCTGGATGAGTATTCCCGCGCCGTCATAAGTGCCTCGGAGAAGGTCAGTCCTACCGTGGTGAACATCTCCGTAACACAGAAGGGCGGCCAGAAGGGTCGCATGCGCTTCCCCCGGGAGGCGCAGGGGACTGGCTCGGGATTCGTGTTCACCGGTGACGGGTTCATCCTCACGAACAGCCACGTGGTGCAGAACGCCAGGAAGCTCGATGTCTCGCTGCCGGACGGCAGGTCTTTTCAGGCTGACGTGGTCGGAGACGACCCCGATACCGACCTGGCGGTTATCAGGATAAGCGCTCCTGACCTGACCGCCGTGGAACTCGGCGACTCACAGCATCTCCGGGTGGGTCAGCTCGTCATAGCGGTGGGCAACCCGTACGGGTTCCAGTACTCGGTGACAGCCGGGGTCGTGAGCGCGCTCGGGCGGTCCCTGCGTTCGACGACGGGACGCCTGATTGACAGCGTCATCCAGACCGACGCGGCGTTGAACCCGGGCAATTCCGGCGGGCCGCTCGTGAACTCCAGCGGGGAGGTCATAGGCGTAAACACCGCGATCATTCTGCCCGCCCAGGGAATATGCTTCTCTATTGCTGTGAACACGGCGAAGTTCGTGGCGGGAAGGCTGATGACGTATGGGCGCGTGAAGCGCAGCTACCTGGGCATCGCCGGTATGGACGCTCCGTTGCACAGGCGAGTGGTGCGCTTCCACGGCCTTGAAGTCGAGACCGGGTTCCTCGCGACATCAATTGAGACAGGCGGTCCAGGGGC
Organism: Candidatus Anoxymicrobiaceae bacterium; assembly: GCA_036508635.1. GTDB lineage: Bacteria > Actinomycetota > Geothermincolia > Fen-727 > Anoxymicrobiaceae > FEN-727. Next base: position 3,638 of record DATCGY010000149.1, on the reverse strand, counting down.
GCGTGCCGGGCTGAGGGAAAATGACGTCATCGTGGCTTTCGACGGGTGTGCCGTGCATGGGATCGATGACCTCCATCAACTCCTTACCGAGGAGCGGATAGGCACGAAATTCGACATGACCGTGATACGCCACACCGAGAAGCTCGAGCTCAAGGTGATCCCGCGTGAGAAGCCCGCCGCCTAGGGATTACGGGATAAAAGAATGCGCATCGATGTCACGGTGCGGGCGACGCGACGATCATGTAGTGGTGTGGGCCGGCTTCCCTCACCGCGTCTACGGTGAACCCGGCGCCCAGGATCAGATCCATAGCGGTAGCCTCGCTGAATCGTATCTCGACCGGTGGCCCGATATCCATGGGTTCTTTCTTCCAGTCGAGGTCGATGAGCTTGCCGTCCGGCTTTATCATGGCGCGGGCATTACTCAGGACGGCCGAGGCATCCGCGAAGTCGTGGAGATCTATCCCGAAGAAAACAATGTCTGCGCAAGCGTCACAGAGTACAATGGTCTCGCCGGGACCAGACTGTGCCACTACCTGGACCAGCCCTTCCACACGGGCTGTCTCGAGCAGCTTTTCAACTGAGTCTGACTGAATATCGAGCGCGTATACCTTACCGTGCGGCCCGACTATCCTGGCCGCGGGAATCGCGAAAAAACCTTGCCCGCAGCCGATATCGGCAAACGTCATTCCCTCCGCGAGTCCGGTATCTGCCAGGATCGCTTCAGGATTCTGCCACTCTCTCCTGGCTTCATCATCGTGGGGGAACATGCGCCTTGCGTGATGGTGCGTCATGTATCGCTCCTGTTCTCAAGAACCCGCCATGCTCAGTCGACGTCAACCGGCTCCTTGCAGGCGTGGCAACGCTTCGCTCCCCTGAAGAGCGGCGCTCCGCACTCCGGGCACTTATAGCGCTCCTCTTCCTCAGCGACCCAGGCCTCCGTGCCGACCTCGCGCCAGCGAGGAATGGCTCTCATGATGACCTTCTTGCCGACGGGGATGGGGAAATCCTCGATGAGCTTGCAGGGAAAATCGTCGCACTGGTGACAACCCTTGTAACCCCGGTCTCCTGTGCATGACTTGATGGGACATGCCTGGCAGTACATCCAGACCTTTTCGATAGGTGCCATGCAACCTTCGCAGTGGAGATCCTCGGGCTTTACTCCGTATATCGGCGCGAGCCTCTCGCGGAACTTGTCGCTATCGGAGATCGTTGCGACTCTTATCGCGCAAACCCCGCAATAGAGGCCGCACGGTGGCACAAGGGTGCTATCGTATTCCATCGTACCTCCCGGTAGCCGGGGTGCCGGACGTGTCCGCGCCGGCTTCAGTCATCGATGTCATCGTCCTCCGCGGCCAAGAAGACATACAGTCCCCTCGCGCACACCAGCATGAAAGATGCTATGAGAATCCAGAAGAGCCAGGGGGACTTCTCGCGCAACCGGTACAGGTTGAGCGTCCAGCCGATACCAAAATCGCGCGGGACGACGATGTGCTCCTCGGCGGGATTCCACATTCTCCGCTTCAACCGCGACCATGTAGGTTTGCGAAAATCGTAAGGTATCATCCCGAAAAAGCTGCCGTGCCTGTCTTTTGTACTCATGATGCCCCTTTTGGAGATTCCTTCTAAGAGATTCTTCTCAGTGGACGGCGATTGTCCTGCAGTTGCGAACTGGCGTTGTTTGCCCGACGGAGTCGCTTCAAGTTATCCTATCTGCGGGAGGAACAATCTCACGAAAGGAACATGTCATGATCCTCATGAATCCAAAAAAATATAACTGGCGGTTTGCCGATGAGCGCTCAAGGGACATCATGCTCGAAACCATCCGGTTCTTCGAAGGGAAAGGCCGGGGCGAAGTCAAGAAGGACGACCACGAGAGGGTCTGGTACCAGGACTTCCTGGATTTCCAGAAAGACCAGAAAGCATTCTCGACCCTTCTCACGCCCTCGCAGTACGCGCTAGACGGCGACGCGCGCTGGGACACGTGGCGCAACTGCGCTTTCAACGAGATAACCGCCTTCTACGGGCTTGCCTACTGGTACACGTGGCAGGTTTCGATTCTCGGGCTCGGCCCGATATGGATGGGGCAGAACGAGGCCGTGAAGAAGCGCACCGCCGAACTGCTGCGCGACGGGGGTATCTTCGCGTTCGGGCTCTCGGAAAAAGAGCACGGCGCCGACCTGTACTCGACCGAGATGTCGCTGAAACCGGTTGGCGACGGCAAATACCTGGCGAACGGCCGAAAGTACTACATCGGCAATGCCAACGAGGCGGCCATCGTCAGCACGTTCGGCAAGATGACCGACACGGGTGACTACGTGTTCATCGCAGTGGGGGACAGGAACCCGAAGTTCGAGGTCGTCAAGAACGTAGTCAACTCGCAGAACTTCGTCGCCGAGTACGCCCTGGCGGACTATCCGATAACCGACGCCGAGATACTCACCCGCGGGCGGGACGCCTGGGATTCCGCTCTAAACACGGTCAATGTCGGCAAGTTCAACCTGGGATGGGCGTCCATCGGCATATGCACGCACTCGTTCTACGAGGCGATCGACCACGCGTCGCACCGGTACCTGTATAAGCACTACGTGTCGGAGTTCACACACATCAAGCAGCTATTCGTCGACGCCTACACGAGGCTGGTCGCGATGAAGCTGTTCGCCCTGCGCGCCATCGACTACATGCGGTCGGCATCGAACGAAGACCGTCGCTACCTTCTCTATAACCCGATGGTCAAGATGAAGGTGACCACGCAGGGAGAAGAGGTCATGAACCTGCTATGGGATGTCATCGCGGCCAAGGGATTCGAGAAAGACATGTACTTCGAGGAAGCTGTCCGCGATATACGCGCCCTGCCGAAGCTCGAGGGCACGGTCCACGTCAACATGGCGCTCATAATCAAGTTCATGCCTAACTACTTCTTCAATCCTGCGACTTTCCCGGAGATACCGCAGCGAATGGATGCGGCGAACGATGACTTCCTGTTCGAACAGGGCCCGACGAAGGGTCTCGGCAAGATACGGTTCCACGATTACAACGTCGCATACGGCAGCGTAGACCTGCCGAACGTCAATGTTTTCAAAGAGCAGATCGATGTGCTCAAAGAGCTGCTGCTGAAAGCTCCGCCCAGCGAGGCCCAGATAGACGACATCGATTTTCTTCTCATCCTTGGCGAGCTTTTCACCCTAGTCGGGTACGGTCAGCTCATCATCGAGAACTCGAGAATACTCGGGATCTCCGATGAGTTGCTCGATCAGATATTCGACTTTATGGTCAGGGATTTCTCCAAGTTCGCTCTGCAGCTCTATTCCAAAACGACGAGCACGGACGTGCAGATGGACCTGTGCCTCAAGATGTTGCACAAGCCGATTGCGGACCCGGCGCGATATGAGAAGGTGCTGGCCGAGGCGTACAGCCTGGAAGGCCAGTACAAGTGGAACGACTAGGCGAGACGTATCGTGGAGGTGTCTGACGAAGGTGAGACGGCGGATTCATCGTTTTGCATCTGACGTTTTCGTGGACGGACGCGTAGTGGTGGTGCCCATTGTAGCTGCTGTCATAGCGGTCCTCGTGCTTAACGCGGCCCTGGGTGCCACGACGCCGCTCGCGGCGGGTGCGAGGGGCAACCTGGCGGCTTCGGC
>DATCGY010000148.1:0-17433 GCA_036508635.1 Candidatus Anoxymicrobiaceae bacterium | reverse complement strand
TCGGTCTTGCGGTTCAGGTCGGAACTCATCGAGAACCACCAGATGCCCATCAAGACCAGGACCAGCAATGGAAGCGCTATGACGAGCCACAGGTAATTGCGTTGAGGCGCAATCCCCTTCTTCCGTTGTTTTATTCTCTCTGGAGGTAGAAGGTTGATCTTTGTCACTTCATTCCTCCGTATCCCTCAAGGCCAGGCCCACGCATACCGAGATGGACGACTCGAGCTCTGCAAGTTCCTCTGGTGCAAAGGGAAGCTTGCCAAGCTGAACGTTCTGGAGCGGATGTCCTATCTCTATGGGCAACCTGAGCCCCCGGTTGAGCTCCATGGGCAGATTGATCATCTTTGATCCGCTTCCAGCCAGGATAACCTTGTTCAGGTCCCGCTCCTGGGTCTGGGAGATATAATACTCGAGCGAGCGTCTTATCTCACCCACGAACGCCTGTACCTCTCTCTGCAAAAGAGCGTTCCCATTCTCATCGACACTTCGACCGCCCTTTATCTCTTCAGCGTCGGTGGGAGAGATGTTGAGGTGGTCGACGAGAAGCTTCGTGAAGAAATCGCCCCCTCGCATGAGCATCCTGACAAACCTGGGGGTGCCTTCCTTTACGACACATATGTTGCAGATACCGGCGCCCACGTTTATCAGGCAGACGCTGCCGGCGGGCTCCGCGCCCTCCTCCTCGAGGAACTGGTACTCTTTCTTGACAAGCGAGCGCGACATCGCGAACGCTTTGAGTTCTACCGCCACCGGCGTCAAGCCCGCGCCGAGCACGGCGTCCATGAAAGCCGAAACCATCTCCCGGTGGGCGGCCGCTAGGAGGATAGTCTGCATGCGCTCCTCTTCGCCGGTCATGTACTCATCGACCACCTCGTAATCAACGATAGCATCGTCGATGGGTATCGGTATGAACTCCTGCACCTGGTACTTTACGGCGTTCTCGAGCTCATCCTCCGGCATGTATGGGAGGTCCATGGGACGGACGATGACCTTCTGGTTGGAGATGCCGACAATGACTCGCTTCTTGGTTATCTTGCTCTGCTTCCAGAGTTCTTTGAGATAAGTGGCGACAATTCCGGGATCTTCGATCTCACCCTCGCGAACGACGCCTTCCGGGAGCATAACTATCCCCAGATTCGTGAGAACAGGCTCGCGCCTGGAGATATTTACTTCGGCAACTTTTATGGAGCCGGTACTTATATCCAGGCCTATGGCTACTCCGCCTTTAGCCACTACCTATTCCCCCGTTCTCTGTCGGATTGACTTCACCGCAGACCCATCGTCTCTAAGTTTACTCGGAACCCCGACTGAGGTACCGGTCTACGTCGCTTTCTTTGATCCGGTAGTTCTTGCCTACCCGAATCGCAGGAAGTTGCTTGCTCTTGACGAGCCGGTAAACAGTCATGTTCGAGACTCTGAGAATCTGCGCAACTTCGTTAACCGTGAGTAACTTGTTGCTCACTTCCGCTCACTTTCGTCATGGAGGCCAGAACTATAAGTCTGATTCTCTGCTTAAGACAGTTGGCTTCTGTCTTAACTTGAGAATCAAATTATGAACTAATCGAAATCTTATTGTCAATATCCCCTTTCGTCTACTCTTGTAACAAACTTGAGCAATGGTTGTCAAAATATAACAAGATTATCAGTTTTCAAGCTTTCTGGGGACTTAGCAGAACACCGATCGGACTACATGGAGCCCTAAACCGTATGGTTGAACATTGGGGTAGATGGCTGATTCTTACCTTGAGAGTTTGATGTACAGATCAGCGATCGCCTGACCCCACAAGAGCGCGACTATCGCTCCAGCGGCCAGAAACGGTCCGAAAGGTATTGGGTCCTTTCGTCCCTTTTCGGTGAAAATGAGGAGCGGTACCGCTACGAGGGTGCCCGCGAGCGCCGCGAAGAAGACCTGGATGAAAGGAAAATACCAGTGGAAGTAGCCGAGCGCGAGCCCGGTGAAGAACATCAGTTTCACGTCTCCCATCCCTACACCTGTCATCAACGGTTCTTCAGTATCTTCGTCGGCTCCTACTGCATCCGAACCGCCGGGAGCGTCCACCCTGGCTTCGGTCCCATCAGGCTCATCCCCGGCCACGACCGTGACAATGACCGGTTCCGGTTCTTGCGGGGTCATGAAGAGCGAACCGTAGATGAGTCCCGCCGACAGGAAGAACGCACTTCCGGCGAGCGCGCAAGCCACCGATATTCCAATCCTGCCGGGTTGATGCCTGTATAACCCCAGCGCCACGACCAGTGGCACCATTATCACGAGGCCGGTCAATATAGCGCTATTAGGTATGATCCCGTCCGTGATATCCGTCCCTGTCACAACGATCAGGACTGAGACCAGAACGAGTCCGATGAATAGTTCGGGTTGAAGCGGTTTCCCTCCGGGAATGCTTAGTATCCCGGGTACCACAGACGTGCTCCACCAGTACGTGAGCGCGAACAGCACGGCTGTGGAAACCTCGACCAGCGGATATTGCCACGAGATATGGAGCCCGCACTTGCGGCACCTGGCCCTTAACACCAGGAAGCTCAGGACAGGGATGTTGTCATACCAGTGGATCATCTCATCGCATGAGGGGCACTGCGAGCGGTGTCCTAGCGACATGTGCCTGGGCAGCCTGTAGATCGCCACGTTAAAGAAGCTACCGAATATCAGGCCGAAGCAGGTCACGATGATGTAATAAAGCAAGTGCACGTACGTTCTCCGGTTTGAGCCGTTTCATTTGAATCAAGTTTATTGGAGTTTATAATCAATTGTATGCAAAATAAAACATCGAGCATCTTTCCGATCCCGCTGGCAGCGGGACGACTACCAGGCAGGCTCCGGGAAAACAGCCACGCTGCGATTCTGGGCTCGCTTTTTGTAACATCATTCGTGCTGCATGCGACCGCGGCGGCAAGAACCGTAACCTTCTCGGACTCAGGCGATTTCCTTATGGGGATAAAAGCCGTGGGTAATGTCCACGGCCCCGGATATCCTCTGTATATAATGACGGCCAAGTTATTCAGCTGGCTGGTGCCGTTCGGCTCACTGGCGTTCAGGGTCAGCCTCTACACCGGCCTCCTCGCATCGGTGACCGCATGTCTCGTCTACTGGATCGTATACCGCCTGACGCACAGCCGCATCGGGGGCGTTGCCGCGGGCCTGGCTTTTGCGTTCTCCTATACCTTCTTCTATCAAACCGTCATCCCGGAGACGTACAGCCTGAGCGCCCTGCTGATCGCCATCATGATAATCATGGCGCTCAGGTGGGAGAGGATGCTCCACGCCGGCCGCAAAGAGAGCGCCGACAATGCTCTTTGCATATTCGCGCTGGCCTTCGGACTGTCCCTCGCAAACCACTTCAGCGTCCTCTTCATACTGCCGGCTTTTTTCTTTTTCGCGGTGGACACCAACTGGCGGGAAGCGTTCGCCCCTCGAAACCTGATCCGAATGATCGCTTTTTTCGCGATAGGGCTTCTTCCATACCTGTATATACCGGTGGCCGCGTTCAGGGGACCGGCTTACAACTACGGTGACCCATCGACCCTCATCCGGTGGTTCCATCACATGACAGCTTACTATCAGCGGGGAGGCCTCTTCGGCTATCCTTACCGGTTCCTTCCGGGGAGGCTCGGTAGATACTTCAGTTCGCTCACGACTGAGTTTCCTTACTTCTGGTGGCTTGTCCCATTAGGTTTTCTGGCATCATTAGGAAAGCGAAACAAGAAATATCCAGTGTTCCTCATGTTCCTCTTCCTTCTTGCCCTGATCCCGGTCATGACTTACGCACAGATCGAGCCCGTGCTCCGTGCGCATTTCTATAACGAGAGTTACATGATCGTCTCGCTCTGGATCGGATTCGGCGTGGCGTTCCTGGTCTGGCTGGTCAGACGGGTGTTCGAGCGCGCCGACCGCCTGGTCGAATATACCGCGATAGCCGCCGTTTCCTGCATCGCGCTGCTTTGTCCGCTCAGCGCGCTCGTGATCCACTATGACAAGGTGGACAAGAGTGACTATACGTTTGCGCGCGATATGGCGAGAGACATGCTCACTACGGCTGACAGGGACGGGGTCATCATCGTGGACGACGATAATGTGATATTCCCGTTGATGTACACGCAGGTCGACGAGAAGCTTCGGACCGACGTCCGGGTAGTCAGCGCGATCTCAGCAGGCGTCCCCGGCTTCCAGGGAAGCGACCTGCTCTCGTACACTCCCCCCGGATATGTTTCGCTGGCCGGCAACGACCTGTACACCCAACTCATCGACAGGAATTTCGGCCGGCTCCCCGTGTATACGACCGTTCCCAACATAATCCATTACGACTGGAACTCTACCTGGCTCGGTTTCCTTGTCAGGGTATCGCCCGGCGGTAGCGTCGGGCCGGCTGTAAGACCGGGTCCCACGCGATTACCTGGAGCTGACACCAGGGTTTACAAAGACAGCGATGCCCGTAGCGCGATACAACTTCCGAACGCGCTGAAGGCGAGTGTCCTCTACGGTCAGAAGGAGTACTCCGGCGCTGGAGCGATATATAGCAATATCATCCCGAACTTTCAGAAGAACATATACGTGCCTACCCTTTACAGCTGCGGGTCGTACTCGCAGCTCTACGATATCTGGGGGGACATTCTGAACCTTCAGCGCAGGTACAATGACACTATCTCTTCGCTCTCAAAAGCGACCGTCATCGATCCCGACTACTACTCGACAACACTTGCGCGGGCTTACTCGGCTGTCGGCCGATACGCCGATGCACTGAATGAATTCGACAAGTACCTCGCGTTCCAGCCCAATGATTCCAGCGCAAGGACCGACCTCGCTGACACCTATATAAAGATCAACGATTATCAGGGCGCGTCAGCGGAGCTCAAGCGGGTCTTGAACGTGGATCAGTCAAACCAGCGCGCGCACCTGTTGTACGCGAGAGTCCTCTTCAACGAAGGCAGCGGCGCGGAGGCGCGAAGAGAGCTCGAGAAGACCATCAACCTCGACCCCGCGAGCGATGAAGCGAATACCGCACGCGAATACCTCAAACGCCTGTCACAGTGAGACAGCACGTAACTCCAAGATGACGGGGTTTAGCTCCACCCGGACCCGGGTCATCGTTCGGGTCACATCAGGCTACTGACGCTCACTCCATCGTTTGGCCGGAGCCGCCTGTGGCAAGCCGCTATGAACCGCTGACGCCCGATATCGCAGTCGCATGCCCGGCGCGCTCATATCCTGTGGTTTGATGCGTACGGGCACGAGAGCTCCGGAGGCGTGTTCGTTGCGGTATTCCCCGCAACCCAGGCATACGTGCTGGGTGTCAGGTTACCACCCGGGCAACACGGTATCGATTTGAGACACTTCCCCCCTCCAGCGTCAGTCATCGCGTTGAGGCTGTCCGGCCATGTCGGGGGTTCGAACATCGACTGATACGTCTGTATGGCCCCGTCAACCGTCCTCAGATTCGACTGGCAGGTTCTCTTTTGTGCGTTTGCCCTGGCGTTCAGATAGACCGGTACGGCTATGGCTACAAGTATTGCGATAATCAGAATAACGATCATTAGCTCGATCAGCGTAAAACCCCCCGGTCCATTTATCGAATCCTCCATCTCGGTTCACCCCCTTCCAACTCATTTACACCACATTCCAGTTCCTCTCAATATCTCTTCGGCAAAAACGCTTCTATGCTCGACCGATCGCGTCGAAACGGACCTCTCTACCAGTATGGTCAAGCCAGTTTTCGGGGGTCCAAAGTTGCCGCTTCTGTCCCCTTCGCTTCATCTGGTGATTCTTCTTCTGAAAGTAACCCGAGAATAAAGAAGCCGGCCCCAATCGAGCCGGCTTCTCCATCTTCTTACACACCACTCAGCTATATCCTGTGGTTCGCTACGTACGGGCACGAGATAGCCGGAGGGATGTTTTGGCCGGTGTCACCGGCAACCCAGGCATAGGTGCTGGGTGTCAGGTTACCAGCCGGGCAACACGGCACCGACTTCAGGCACTTGGTCGGCCCGCTGGCCGCCATGGTTGCCACGCTATCCGGCCACATCGGGTTGTCAAACATGCCAGAGTAGGTATTGATCGCCCCGTCGACCGTCCTCAGGTTCGACTGGCAGGTCCTTCTCTGCGCGTTCGCCCTCGCGTTCAGATAGACCGGAACGGCTATGGCTACAAGAATTGCGATAATCAAGATGACGATCATCAGCTCAATCAGCGTGAAACCTTCCGGCCTCCTAATCAGCTTGCGCATTGCAATTCACCCCCTTCCTCACACCATCGCACTTCCATTGCTGCACATCAATAGATAATTCGACACAAAAGGAAAAATACTTTACAGCTACCGAGGGTAAATTTCTCGACAGGCATACAGGTGATTTTTGGCAAGACTTTTGGTTGCTTGGAAAGCGGCCCGAACAGCCTGGTATCTCCCCTATTTGATGAGCGTGATGACCCTGAATATCGGAAGGTAGAGACCTATTACGATGACACCGACGGCTCCACCAAGGAAAGCCATCATGACGGGCTCCAGCAGCGAGGTCAAGCTATCGACCGCCGCGTTGACCTCGGAGTCGTAGAAGTCACTGACCTTGCTGAGCATGACGTCGAGCGCACCCGTCTCTTCACCGATCGATATCATCTGAGTTACCATCGGTGGGAAAACGTTGGATTCCTCGAGCGGCTTGGCGATGGTCTGACCTTCCTTGACGCTTGCGCGAACATTATCGAGCGCCTTGGTTACCACCATGTTTCCCGTAGTCTCTCCCGTGATCTCGAGCGCTCCCAGGATAGGCACGCCTGACGAGAGAAGCGTTCCCAGAGTCCGCGAAAACTTGCTCATCGCGTTCTTGTGGAAGAGAACGCCGGCGACTGGCAGCTTGAGCTTTATCCTGTCGATGAAGAGCCGTCCGGAGTCTATCTTCTTGGCGCGGCGGTAGACGATGACGAATCCCACTATCAAAGCGACGATTATCAATCCGCCATAACCGCCTACGAAATGACTGACCGAGACCTCTATCTTGGTGAAGGTAGGCAGCTCTCCGCCCAGCGACTTGAACATGTCCGCGAAACGCGGCACGACGAATATCATCATGGCGGCCAGCAGGACGAGTGTGATGCCGAGGATGGCGATCGGGTAAGTCATGGCTGACTTGATTTTTTGCCTTACCTCTTCCTCACGCTCGAGCTGCATCGCAACGCGCAGGAGGACGTCGTCGAGCATACCACCGAGCTCGCCCGCCTTTACCATGCTCACATAGAGGCTGTTGAACGCCTCCGGATGTTTGGATAGCGCTTCCGAAAGCGAACGTCCAGCCTCCACCTCTTTTGAGCAGTCCACGATGATGTTGGCCAGAGTTGACGATTCGGTCTGCTGGGACAGGATGCTAAGGCATTTTATCAGTGGCAGACCGGCGTTGATCATGGTCGCGAACTGACGGGTAAAGATCGTGATATCGTGCGTATCGACCTTGACGCCGAAGAGGTTGAACTGTTTCTTGCCAAGAGAGACCTTGACCTCGTCGATGGAGACTACGAAATACCCCATCTGCCGGAGCTTGCCGGCCAGGACGTCCGCGTTCTCCGCCTCGAGCGAACCCGTGATCTCACGACCGGTTCTATCCCTTACCGTGTAAGTGAACTCTTGAGGCACCTTGAACCCCTCCTGATGCAACCTGCGTAATGCAACTGCTCTAGGTTATTTATCGTAATAATAGCACCCATTCTTAACACCAACAATACTTAACTATACAAACGATAGTTAACAGTTATACATTTACGCCCGGGAAATATACCAGGTCCTGCCATAGACTAGTGCCCCACCAGCCGCCTGAAATCTTCTTTGTTGTGCGCCCTGGCGAGGCCGGTCTCATACGTGATCTGACCCGCTCTGTAGAGCGCCGCGAGCGACGCGTCCATCGTCTGCATTCGAAGCTGGCCACCAGCCTGCATGGCGGAGTAGATCTGGTGGACCTTGGCGTCGCGAATCATGTTGCGGATAGCCGACGTTGCTATCATTACCTCCACGGCTGGCACCCTCGCCCTGCGGTCCTTCGTCGGGACCAGTTGCTGGGTCACGATCGCCTGGATCGTTGATGCCAGCTGAAGGCGGACCTGCTGCTGCTGGAACGTCGGGAAGACATCGATTATCCTGTCGATACTCTGGGGCGCGTCCTGGGTGTGAAGTGTCGCAAAGACCAGGTGGCCGGTTTCGGCCGCGGTCAGTGCCGTAGATATGGTCTCGAGGTCTCTCATCTCACCGACGAGAATGACGTCGGGGTCCTGGCGCAGCGCGAACTTGAGTGCGTTGGAGAACGAGTGGGTATCTGAGCCGACTTCCCTCTGGTTCACTATGCACTTCTTGTGAAGATGAAGGAACTCTATAGGGTCCTCGACCGTGATGATGTGCTCTTCGCGCGTTGAGTTGATGAGGTCTATGATCGCGGCGAGCGTCGTGGACTTGCCCTGTCCGGTGGGCCCCGTTACCAGGATGAAGCCGCGCGGCAGGCGAGCGAACTCTTTTACGACGAGCGGGAGCATCAGCTCTTCGGCGGTCTTGATGCGGTATGGGATGATCCTGAAGGCCGCTCCGACACTGTTGCGCTGGAAGTAAGCATTCACCCGGAAGCGGGCGCTGCCCGGCACCGAGTACGACAGGTCAAACTCGAGATTGGTCTCGAGTGTCTCCCGCTGGCGAGCGGTCAGTATGCTATATACCATCTCTCGTGTGTCGTTGCTCGTAAGCTTAGGGAGGTCCATCCTCTGGAGAACCCCGTTAATACGAAGGATCGGGGGTACTCCGACGGTTACGTGAAGGTCAGAAGCTCCACGCTTGATAACTTCATCAAGCAACTCGTTAACATCAAGCTTCAGTCCCTGCGTCGCCATTTGGACACCTCCATATGTCACTGCTGTCAAACTACATTACCACGCGGAGCACTTCCTCTATCGAGGTTACCCCTGTCATTACTTTAGAAAAACCGTCCTGCCTGAGAGTCGTCATGCCTCTTTCCTGGGCCAGCCTCCCTATCTCGTGGGCGGTTGAGACGTTGACGATCAACTTCTCGAGGTCCTCGTCGAGGGCCATCACCTCGTAAAGCCCTATGCGTCCCCTGAAGCCGGTGCTGTTGCAGAAAGCGCAGCCACCCTGCTTGGCCTTGAAGACACTGATCTGCTCTCCTTTCTCGATAGGAAACCCGAGATCCTCAAGATAGCTCACATCGTAATTAGCCTCTTGCTTGCACCTCGTGCACAGCTTCCTGGCGAGCCTCTGGCTAACGATGCTGTCGACGGCTGACGCAATGAGGAAAGGCTCTATTCCCATTTCGGTCAAGCGCGTTACCGCCGATGGCGCGTCGTTAGTATGGAGCGTACACAGCACAAGGTGACCGGTAAGCGCGGACTCTATTGCCATCAACGCGCTTTCCGCGTCGCGGACCTCACCGATCATAACGATGTCGGGGTCGCATCGCAGGATGGACCTCAAGGTCGCTGCAAACGTCAAACCCACCTTGGCATTCACCATTACCTGGTTGAGTCCCTTCATCTGGTACTCTACCGGGTCTTCCACGGTGATCACATTTACCTCTCGCCTGTTCAGCTCGGCGAGCGAAGCGTAGAGCGTCGTAGTCTTTCCCGAGCCGGTAGGGCCGGTGACGATAACTGTCCCATACGGTTTCTTGAACGATTCGCTGAATACTTTGAGCGGTTGCTTCTGAAGCCCGAGGTCGCCGAGGCTGATGAGTATCGAGGACCTGTCGAGTATGCGGAGGACGATCTTTTCTCCGTGGACCGTGGGAAGCGTCGCCACGCGAAGGTCGACCATCTGGCCACCGGCATCCACGTTGAAGCGGCCGTCTTGCGGGACGCGCCTCTCGGCGATGTTCATGCTCGCGAGAATCTTGATTCTCGACACCAGGCCGGGATGTATCTTTCTCGGAGAGCGCCTGATCTCGTGCAGCACCCCGTCTATGCGGTATCGGATGCGCACGTCCTTTTCCCCCGGCTCGATATGAATATCGCTGGCGTGCTCCGAGACCGCCTCGGCGATGATGAGGTTTACGTACTTTACGATAGGGGCCTCTTCACCGGCCTCTGTAAGGTCACGCTCGGTCTCTTCCTCGCCCTCCTCGATGACCGGGTACTCGTCCATGGTCTCTTCCATGTCAGTCGCGGAATGGACGTATCTGTCGATCACCCCTTTGATATCGTCGCGGGTGCTGACCACGGGCAGCACTTCCATCCCTGACATTATCCGAAGGTCGTCGAGCGCGAAGACATTGGTCGGGTCGGCCATGGCTACGATTACTTTGCCGTCCTCGAAGTCTATCGGGACCACCGTGTACCTGCGGGCGAGGTTGTCGTCGATGAGGTTCGCGGCCTCGGGGTCGATTGCATAGGAATTCAGATCGACGTATCGAACTCCAATCTGTTCGGCCAGCACCGAGGTGAGCTGCCCTTCCGTTATCATGCCCTTCTCTATGAAGACGCGACCGAGAGACTTGCCCGAGCCTTCTTGCTCGGCCAGAGCCTCGTCGAGCTGTATCTCGTCTATTAGGTTGTTCTCAAGAAGAAGCCGCCCCAAGCGGTCCTGTTTGGGTTTCTCCATTCAGCAGTTCTTCTCCATCCTGGCTGGTAAGAAATCAGATGTGGGCTTCCTCCATCGCCCTGAGAAGCGCAACGCGCATCACTTCAACCGGTGCCTCCAGACCCGTCCAGATCTCGAATGCCGCTGCCGCCTGATAGAGCAACATGCCCTTGCCGTCCATCACCTGTGCCCCGCGTGCTTCCGCTTCCTGCAGTAGCGGGGGCTGGTAGAGCGAATAGTTGAGGTCGCAAACCAGCTGGTTCTTGTTCAGCAGCGAAACAGGCACGCGGAGCGTACCGTTAAAGCTCGTGAGAGGTGTCGCGTTGATGATCACGTCTGACTCAGCGACGATGATATCGTAGTTGTCCTCGGGCGAGAGCCACGAGACGTTTACCTCCGGGGCGCTCCTCAGGATGATCTGGGCGAGCTGCTGGCTCCGGCCCGGAGACCTGTTGACGATGACTATGGACTCGCAGCCCGCCAGCGCCAGCGAGACGGTCACGCTACGTGAAGCTCCGCCCGCTCCCAGGACGAGCACCTTGCGACCTTTCACATCGTAGCCCATATCGCGAACGAGCGCTGTGTAAAACCCCCGGCCATCGGTGTTGTAACCGATCATCCGGCCCTTGTCGATGAGGATGGTGTTGACGGCGCCCACCGATTCGGCGAACATCGCGACCTCGTCGAGCATCGGCATCACTTCGGTCTTGAACGGCATGGTGACGTTAATACCCGTAAAGTTCAGCGCTTTGATCCCATCAGCCGCCCGCGCGAGGTTCCCTTCGTGGACCGGCAAAGGTATGTAGCACCAGTTGAGACCCAGGTAATCGAACGCCGCGTTGTGTATTGTCGGAGACAACGTATGTTCGAGAGGAGCCCCAAGGATGCCGACCATTCTCGTATTTCCGTCGATGTGCATTTGCTGCTCCCGTTCCACCTGCGCCGGCTGGCTCAGGCCACCGGCGCGGGCGGCGCGCATCTAACCGGCCTCTGCTTCCTCGGCTTCCTCAGCCTGTTCCAGCACTCTCTCCAGGAGGGTCAAAAGTACGTCTTTTACGTCCCCGACTTTCCTCGCGTCGCACGTCACCACATGGACCTCGCTACTCGGAGCCACCCTGGCCCTGATGTCCGCCACGCTCAAACAGCTTCGGGAATCCACCCTCGTAATCGCTATGACGAACGGGGCTTGCGACATGTTATCAAACGCCGAAATCATTCTGGCGCCGTCGTCTAGTGACGATTGGTCGGTGCCGTCGATCAGTACAACGTATCCCAACATCCCCTCGCTCAGGATCTCCCACATAAAGTCGAATCTCTCCTGGCCTGGAGTCCCGTAGAGGTGGAGCACATCTCCGTCCCGGAGAGTGATTCGCCCGAAGTCCATCGCGACTGTCGTCTTGCTCTTCTTACCCGAAGCCCTTGTCTTCCTGTCGGTGGCGACAACGTCTATCTCGCTTATCGCCTGGATAAAAGTGGTCTTGCCCGAATTGAACGGCCCGGTCACGACTATCTTGAAGGCTCGAGCCAAACGACCCCTCCCTGTTCGCGCTATTTTTGTTTCAGGTCATCAATAATCTTCTTAACTGACCCCTTGTCCACCTCTTTTCCCCTGGACCTGCCACCGCGTCCTCTCTTCTCTTTCTTGCCTGGCTGGGTCAGACGCTCGGCGATGGGTATCCGCTTTTTCTGCTGGACCCCTCCGGCCAACTCCATTAGCTCCTGCTCGAGCTCGAAAGTCTCAAGGTCTACCAGGCTGGTTCCCGCACCCCGCTTGCCGCTCACCTTGAGAGTACCAAGGAGCCCACCGTCGTCCTCGCCTTCTCCGTCATCTTCCTCTTCCGACACGAACCGCGCCGCTTCCGCGGAGATCCCTTCGCTCTCTACCGCTTCGACGGTCTCTAAGGCTTCGCTGTAAGGTTCAGGCTCGGGCTCGGGTTCGGGTTCGGGTTCCCGAAGTGGCGCCATCTCCCGAAGGGTTTCGGCCTCGTCGTACATTAGATCATCGACCTGTCCCACAATAGGCTCCACGAACGGGCTCTCGACCTGCGCAGAGGTGTCGGTGGTCGCGGGCGCGGAATCGTCCCAGGCGGAGATATTCGTGCTCGTCGCCATGCCACCATCAAAGACAGCGTCCGATTCCAGTGGCCCGTTGTATGAAACGAACTCCGGCTCTTCGGCAACCGCGGTTGAAGTCGATGCCACGCCGCCAGGCTCTTCGCCTGCTACGTCGAGCTTCATTACGCTCTCAATAACCTCTTCATCCACCTCGGCTTCGACCTGTGTTTCTATCATCTCGAGCTCCGCCGCCGTCTGGGATGCGGCTGGCGTTGGCGCCGCCTCGTCCAAGATCTCGGTGGTGGCTTCGGCTGTCTCATCTAGCATCGACTCGGCTTCGAGCGTCTCTACGGCTTCTTCGGCCACTGCAGGTTCCGGCTCTACGAGTGCATCCGACAGAGCGGGTTCGGATTCAGCTGGCGCCTCGGCAATTTCGGCCTCGACTATGGTCTCCGCAACGTCTACCTCGGGCTCGAACACCGCCTCGGCTTCAACGGGCTCCTGTTCGATGAGCTCAGCCACGGTCGGTTCCGGCTCCACTATGGTCTCCGCAACGTCTACCTCGGGCTCGAACACCGCCTCGGCTTCAACGGGCTCCGTGGATATCTCGATCGACTCGGGCTCAGCTGTCGTCTCCATCTCGAGCTCAACGGTCGCGACGTCAGCAAGCATTTCGGCTACCTGTATACTGGTGTCAACCTCTGCCTCAGATGCCACAACAGCTTGCGGTTCGTTGAGCTCGATTCCGGTAACGCCCCCGGTCTCGACCTCCCCAATGGCATCGAGGTCGGTTGTAATTTCGTCAATAGTGCTCTCGGTCTCGACCGCGGCTTCTACGGCCTGGGAGCTTGATTCATCGGTGACAGCCGTCTCCTCCGGCTCCTGTACGACCTCGGGCACGACTACCACATCGAGCTCTTCGGCTACCGATATGGCTCTCGCTGAGTCCAATGGGATGACATCGGCCGAATGCTCCTCCAGGCCGACGATCTCGAGTGTCGTCTCCTCCTCCATGTCCGGCTCATCGCTCACGATCGCTGCGTCAACCGGAAGCGCTTCATCGTCAAAGACTAATGGGATCTCCTCGTAGACGACGTCATCTATTGCTTCGCCTGCCACTTCGGGCTCGTCGAGATCGAGTTCAGTAGCGGCGTGGCCGGCCGTCATGTCGAGCACCGGGATCTGCATATCCTCGGCAACGGATACCTGATCGATGGCAAGAGAATTGATTACCGGTTCGGGGTGCTCCAGCACCATCTCGACATCGCTCTCGACGGCGGACTTGCTGAACTGTATTACCCGCCCCATACGACCGCCGTCGGGGCCGGGCCCGGACTCGAGGGATTCGAACGTGGCAGGTTCTTCGATCACGAGCTCGCTCGCTCCACCCTCGTCCATCACGAGCCTCTCTGGCGCCACTATCTCGTCGATAGGACCGTTGACCGTATCGCCTCCGCCGGCCGGCTCGGCGATATCTTCGGCCACCGTCTCGCTCGGAATGAGATCTCCCTGCAACGGGTCGGAAACCGCCGGCGCCGCCTCGCGTGGCTCTATTATGGCGTATGTAGGCTGGTCGAACGCGAGGAGCTCTTCCCTGCTCAGGTCACCACGCTCTGGAGGTGTGACCTGAAGCAACCTCTCGATCTCGTCCTCGGATGGCAGGGCATCATCTGTAACGGGCACCTCTTCGACGAGCGGCATATCGAGTGTTTCGTCCACTACCTTGGTCGAGAGCATCTCACCGAGTGACACGTCCTCGAACAGCAGCTCATCGGAGGCGAGCTCCGTTTCAAGAGCTTCCTCAACCGCGATTTCCTCTTCGGCAGCAGACTCCTCGATCGGCCCTTCTTGCTCGAGGGCATATCCCGAATTCGTCTCTACTAACTCAGCGGTAGTCTCCAGCTCCGGCTCAGCGGTTGTCTCGAGCTCCAGCTCTTCAGTTGTCTCGAGAGCCGCGTCGACCTTTGGAACCTTCTCGCTTGCGAGCTGCGGTTTCTCCGCGGTGCTTTCAGTAAATACCTCGCCGAAGATGTCCTCAGGGACTTCTTCGATGTCCCCCGCGATGTCCTCGATATCCTTGGGGACCTCCGAGACTTCTTCTTCGAATACGAACTCCTCCGGTTCTTCGGCCTCCAGGGTGTCTACTACCGGCTCGTCGGTTATGTCTTCGATCTCCGGCTCGTCGATGGCAACCGGCTCTTCGGACAGTTTATCTATCTCTGAAGCAAAACTTGAGGTATCGGCTTTGAACATGTCTTCATCGGCGGCCTCGGAGGCCTCGATCTCGATTTCGGTGTCTAGTGCCGCTTCCTTATACATCCCCTCGAGATCAATGGCCGGCTCATCGACCAACTCCGGGGTCGTTTCGTCCACTTCATCGATGTTCTCGATCGAAGTCGCCTCGAGTAGTGCTGGTATCTGACCATTCACGGGAGTCTTGCCCCTGCCGCGAATCCTGGTCAGGTGTCCCGCCCACTCGAGAGGGATTTCCTCGGGCGGCTTCTGCTCTTCTTCGGCCTCTATCTCGACGGGCCTCGGCCCGGACTCGAGCATGCTGTCGAGTTCTTCCCCGAGTTCCTCCTCCTGGTGCTCGATGAAGTGCCGCCTCTCCTCTGTCTCGCGAAAGACCTCGCTATCCGCTAGTTCTCTCAGCGCGAGCGACTTGTAGTAATCCACAAGGCTTTGTCCGGGTGCGGGGGCATCATCCTTTGAAGGAACGCGGTTATCCGCCGGCTCGGAAGTCGCGACGGCTTCTTCGACCACCTCGGTATCGACCTCGGCAACCGTATCCGCGGAAACCTCCAGGTCCAGCCCCTTTGTTTCTACGGTTGCCTCCCGCTCGGCGGTCTGCTCGCGGCCTTTGCGCTTTGAGCGTCGCAACCTGGCGCGAGTGGAAGGCTCTCCGGTGCCGCCTCCTGGCAGGGTCTCGACGGTAATGACCTCTTCCGCTCCGTCGTCGAGGCTTATGATCTCTTCCTCGACGTGCTTTTTCCTTGGTCGGAGACCGCGCTTGCGACCTCGCTTGTCCACTGACGCTGCATCGACCTCCTCATCGCCCGACTCGACCACGATGCCTTCTTCCACGGAATCGAGGTCGAGCAACTCGGAATCCTCCGGGGGTGCCTCGATGTCGGCCGGCAGTTCCAGGGCGGCTTCCTCAATCAGGCCGATCTCGCCTTTCAGCCCAGCGGAACTTGCCTCGGTTTCCGCGGGCGCAACGGCAAGCTCTACGAATCCGGCGGTGACCAGGCCATAGAGCGCTTTGCATGTCATTATCGCGCTCTGACCCGACTTCTCGATAATGTCCCGAATAGTGCTCTCACCATCGACGTGATAGAGAACCAGGCGCTCTGCGCTGGTAATGTTCAGCTCGTTGGCGTCTTTTTTGGGAGCTTCGACAGTCTTGAACACGGCGTCGAGCGAGGGAACTTTCTTTTCTATCTGGAACCACTCGTCCATGCGCCGGCTGCCCTCCATGATGAGGTCCTCCGTGCTCATGGAAAGCCCGATATCCTCCTCGGGGAAGATCTCATCCGGGTCGAAGTCGAAGTCACCCTCCGACCACCGAAGGAGATTGAAAACCGCGTCACTGATCTGCTCTTCCACGAAGACTTCAAGGGATTCGCGGCTTAGATAACCAAGCTCAACGAGGATGTTGCCGAGCCTCTGGTCTTTTCTGGTGGTTTTCTGGAGGTCGAGCGCCTCGTCGACCTGGTCCTGGTTGACCATTCCAGCCTGGGTGAGCCTCTGTCCGAGAGGAGCGCGTTTCCAGTTGTGGGTCGCGAAGAAGACGTTGCCGTTACGAAAACAAACGTACCCTTTTACCTCACCGTTGGTGATCACAAGGGTACCGTTTTTTCTCCCGAAATGAATCAGCTGAAACAGATCGGGAAGACTAAAATCTTTTAGTCCTCCTTTGAGCGGCATGACGTCCCTGCCAGTCTACTCGAACTCCACCTGTAGGTGCGACTCTATGATCGTCGCGATATCCTTCGCGGCGCTCCTTATGTCATAGAGGACGAGACCGAGCTTGCTGCCGCGCTTGACTATGGCGTTCAGCACTGCATCTTCGCCTGCCGCAAGCAGGAACACATAGCCCTGGGTGCCCTCCACGAAGACCTGCGCGAGCTCGCCACGGCCCAGCTCGCTTGCGGTCCTTTCGCCCAGGCTGAGCAGCGCGGCGGACATTGCGCCCAGCCTGTCTTCCTCGTAGTCGTCGGGAAGCGCGGAAGCCATAACGAAACCGTCCATGCTCACGACAGCCGCGGCGTCTATATCCGGCGCCTTCTCAAGCAACTGGCGCAGCGCGTCATTGAGCTCATTTCCCTGGACGTCATCCAAGCTTCCTGCCTCTTTGCCCCCCGCGCTCGCGCGCGTACTCGATGGAGAACCCTGAGTGCCAGCGGATCTTCCCCTGTTGGTATCCGGTCGTGGGGAGATATTTCCTTGCTCTGTGACCGATCCTTTGCCACTCGATTCTATCATGGGCTCCACACTGCCTCGCACCTGTTCCAACGATGATTCTCCACTTCCATCCAGTGAGCGCCTCGCCCATTTGTCCAATATTCGCGCCGCCGCTTATCAGATGATCTCGGCGAGCCGGGCTGCGCAGCGGCTCACCTCCAGGAGGGTCATGCCCATCTTGGAGCTTCGGTCAACCGTGCACGCAAGCAGCGCGTTGTCGTTGACCGTGACAACGACAAGGTCGCCTTTCTCCCCGCGTACGTATATCTGGCCGACTTCGCCACGGTCCAAATCCCGTGCGACCCTCTCTCCGGCCGCTATCAACGAGGATGCGGTGGCGCTCATAACC
>DATCGY010000147.1:0-14406 GCA_036508635.1 Candidatus Anoxymicrobiaceae bacterium | reverse complement strand
CCCTCCTGCCATCGATGGTAGCGACGAGCCCTTTTCCGGGAATCGCTTCAAAGGAGCTGGGCCTTATCGCTTCGATACCACGAGCCTCAGCCTCCGCGCGGACCGCCATTGCGAGCGGGTGCTCAGAGTCCATCTCGGCGGATGCCGCAAGTCCGACCAGTTCCGCCTCGGACAGCCCGTTAAGCGAGATGATGTCCGTTACCGACGGCTCGCCCGCGGTGAGTGTCCCTGTCTTGTCAAAGATGATGGTGTCGACTGACCGAGCCTGCTCGAGCACCTCACCACCACGGATGAGGATGCCCAGCTCCGCGCCCCTTCCCGTGCCGACCATTATCGCAGTCGGGGTCGCGAGCCCGAGAGCGCACGGACACGCGATTATCAGGACCGCGACGAAGTTGAGCAGGGCGTGGGTCAGCATGGGTGCCGGACCGAAGATTATCCAGACCACGAAGGTAATAACCGCTATCGACATCACCGTCGGCACAAAGATGCTTGCGACCTTGTCGGCCAGGCGCTGGATGGGAGCTTTGTGTCCCTGCGCTTCTTCGACCAGCCTTACGATCTGCGAGAGGACGGTGTCCTTGCCCACGCGCGTCGCGCGGAAGCGCAATGAACCCGTAAGGTTGATGGTCGAGCCGACCACCTGGTCTCCGGGCGCTTTGTCCACAGGAAGGCTCTCTCCCGAGAGCATAGACTCGTTGACGGCTGATGCTCCCTCGAGTATCTCGCCATCGACCGGGATGGTCTCCCCGGGCCTGACGGCAAGGACGTCTCCGACCTCGACCTCGTCGAGGGGGATGTCCCCTTCGCGCCCGTCGCGAACCAGGTGGGCCACTTTCGCCCGGAGTCCCAGCAGCTTGGCGATGGCGCCGGAAGCGCGGCCCTTTGCGCGGGCCTCGAGCAGCCGTCCGAGCAGGATGAGGGTTATGATCATCGCCGCCGAGTCGTAATAGACGGCGGGCATGCTGCCCATTCCGGTGAGGCCCTCGAACGTCTTGGGGGTAATCGTTACCACGACGCTGTAGATAAACGCCGAGAGCGTTCCCACTGCGACGAGCGTGTTCATGTCGGCAGTCTTATGTTTGAGCGCCACCCAAGCGCCCTTGAAGAACATGGAGCCCGCCCAGAACATGACCGGAATGGTCAGCATCATCAGGATGTAGTAGCGGGTCTGCATGTCCAGGAGGCGTATCCCCGGCAGCTTTTCGCCCATCGATAGGATCATGATAAGGATCGTCAGCGAGGCCGCTGCCATGAACTTGGCCAGAAGCATCGTGACGTACTTTTGCAGGGCGCTCGCCTGGGCCTCTCGGACGTCTCCGCCCTCGACCACCTCGAGGACCCTGTAATCACCGGCCGACGATACGGCCTTCTTGAAGTCGCCGAGCGAGGCTTGCGCCGGGTCGTACATGACCTGCGCGGTCTCAGTCGCGAAGTTGACGTTCGCCTCCGCGACCCCCTCGACCTCTCGCAGTGCGACCTCTACTTTCTGCACGCACGATGCGCATGACATTCCCTCGATGGGGAAGATGGCCTTGGAGAGCAGGGGCTCGTACCCAAGCGATTTGATCTCTTCCATTATGCGGGTTGGTGCTATCCTGTCAGTTCGGTACGTCACTTCGACCGAGTCGGTCGCGAAGTTGGCCGTCGCCGATTCGACTCCCTCGAGGCCCGCGACGCCTTTTTCCACCTTCTCGACACACGAGGCGCATGACATCCCGCCGACTGGTATGTGAAGCCTGGCTGTGCCGCGGCGTTTTTCGGCAGGGGCTGCAGGTATGCCTTCCATGTCGTCGGTGGCGCCCTCCGGGCCCAGGTACTTGTCGGGGTCCGTGACGAACTTGTCGCGGCACTTCACGTTGCAGAAATAGTAGGTCTCGCCATCGTGCTCGGCTGTCGCCGCCGCGCTCGACGGAATAACTTCCATGCCGCAAACCGGATCGATGTGCGGTGAGTCATCGATCTCCCCTTGAGCCTCGCCCAGCAGACCGAACGCCTCGAGGGTCTGCACGATATGGTCATGCTCCCGAGAAAATCCAAGAAAGACCTCGCCACCGATTATTATGGTTGGAACTATAGTGGACGAGTAGCGCTCGTACATCTCGACGGCGTTGTCGCCCTCTTCGATGTTGCGGCCCTCGTATTCAATACCCCATTCCTCGAACTGCTTCTTGGCCCTGGCGCAGTCCGGGCAGGTCGTGGAGAAATATACGACTACCGTGCTCTCCCGCTCTGTTTTCATGCTCCTATGATATTGCTTTCCGTACGACAAATGAATTGACGCTGGTCATAGTTTGCCATATTGTCCCGTCTCCGGCTTTGAAACGCATCGGCACGCACGGTATTGACATCGGTCAAGGTAAAACATAGCGAATGCATGTACTTTGTTTTCCAATTAACGTTGAGTCAGGGGGCAAGGGATGAAAGAGCAGCGTGCCATAATACTCCTGTTCGCGGTGACGATGCTGGTAGTGTTCAACGTGTCGCTCCAGATAATGCACAGAGGCTGGGATGCGGACTCGTCCAGCTACGAGCTCGAGAACGTTGACCCGGGCACGAGCGCTATCCCGAACGGCAAGAGCGAATCCGGCAGGTCCAGCGAGGGCTCGCAACCGTCTTCACCGGATGGTGTCACGACCGCCACGCCCAATGGTGGACAGGTGCCTGGAGCAGCAGCTGCCGATACGGTTTCCGGGGCGACCTCGGTTGCCGGGTCGCCATCCGGTGGTAATACCGCTGCCGATACCTTGACGAGCGCGACAACACAGGTCAACCCTTCGCCCGCGGCTGCCCCCGCTCCCGATACGACCACGGGACCGACACCCGCTACGACTCCAACGCCAACGCCTGCGCCTGCCCCCGATACGACCACGGGACCTACTCCGCAGCCGACGCCGTCACCCGCGCCCTCGACGACGCCGACCACGCAGCCTAAAAAGGATGATGAGGGTGACAGGGGGGACGATGCAGCGAGCGGGACGGTTGGTATCGTTCCTGGAGGAGCTATTCTCGCAAGCATTGCCGCGCTCGCGATACTCCCGGCCAATTTCACTGGCCAGCTTTACCAGAGCTTACTGTTGGAGTTTTCCGCGATAAGGGCGATCGAAGGGTTGAAGGCCAAGGCAACTCTCCTGGCGCGCCGTAAAGAATAGGTGAGAGGAGCCGTGGCATCCGTTAGTGGCGTGGATTGCGTTAGTGGCGTGGATTGGCCTTCACTGTCTTCAAGGCGTGCGTGACCGCGACGATGGTGTCAGTTCGGAACTGTGCCTGGAGCTCGCCCATCCGGGCATAGGCGTATCCCTTGGTGGTGACCACGTACTTGGGAGTGACGTGGTTGAGGGCTATGGCAATGACATCCATGCGGCAGCGGTTACAACCACAGAAAGCGCTGTCCTTCGCGATCACCTCGTCGACGTAGGTGGATACCACGTCCTCCATGAAATTGATAAGCTCCAAGACAACCTCCAGCCGTGTCCGCACCCGAGATCCAGCGACTCAAGCCAGCCCCAAGGGTAGTAGCGCGCGTTCACTACTCAGACTTTATCACAGGCCCGAAAATGGGTCACCGTAAATGGTTGCAAAGCATGTCTTTTCATTGTGCTATAATCTCATGTACTCCGGCCCCCCGAGCGGGGCCGGTGGCAGGTAACCACAAGCACGGAGGGTTTTTTGCGCAAGTATGAGACATTGCTGATTGCAAAGGCGGATCTCGATGAAGACCAGATAAAGTTGCTTCTCGACGAGATAACCGCACTTATTAACCGTGAGGGCGGTGTCGTAAAGGGCATCGACGTCTGGGGCCTCAGGCGCCTCGAGTACCCGATAGAGCACGAGGAGAGCGGACATTACGCGGTCATCAACTTCGAGGCTGAGGCCGCAGTGGTCAAAGAGCTCGACCGGGTCACCGGCATCCGGGACGAAGTCCTACGCACCAAGACCCTCGTAAGGGGGAGCAAATAACCATGGCTGGTATCAACCGGGTGGTGCTGCTCGGCAACCTCACCAGAGATCCCGAGCTTAAATTCACTCCCGCCGGTAAACCGGTGGCGACGTTCGGCATAGCGGTCAACCGGGTGCCGTACACAAACGAGCAGGGCGAGAGGGTAGAGGGCGTCGACTTCTTCACGGTGGTCGTCTATGACCGCCAGGCCGAGACCACCCACCAGTACCTGAAGAAAGGCAGCGGCGTGGCCATCGACGGCCGCTTGAGGTACCGAAGCTGGCAGACCGATGACGGCCAGAAACGCTCCGTCGTCGAGGTCGTCGCGCAAAACGTACAGTTCCTACCCCGCTCCGGTGAGGGTGGTGGTCCCGCAGGGCCTCCTCCATCCAACGACTACGCGGGCATAGACATACCGCCGATCGAGGGCGGCGAAGACTACCCGTGGTAAGCGGGTGACAGAGCAAAAGGGGTGTTTTAGCCATCGCAAGCGACAAGAAGCCGTCACCGTATCCAAGGAAACAAAAGCGGAAGGTCTGCTACTTCTGCAAAGAAAAGATAGACTACATAGACTACAAAGACGTCGGCACACTGCGCCGCTTCCTTTCGGAGCGCGGAAAGATAAGGCCCCGCCGAGTAACGGGCACGTG
The DNA here is from genome assembly GCA_036508635.1 of Candidatus Anoxymicrobiaceae bacterium. Lineage (GTDB taxonomy): Bacteria > Actinomycetota > Geothermincolia > Fen-727 > Anoxymicrobiaceae > FEN-727. Next base: position 9,816 of record DATCGY010000147.1, on the reverse strand, counting down.
TACCCAGCACCAGGCGGAGCTGGGCAAGGCGATCAAGAACGCCCGCGAGGTAGCGCTACTGCCTTACCCCCGCAAGTAGTCTTCCGTTTTAGCGACTCGGGATGGTGACGATTTGAAGATTCTCCTAAAGCAAGATATAGATCGCGTTGGACGCATGGGCGAGGTCGTTGAGGTCGCCGGCGGATACGCGCGCAACTTCCTGGTCCCCAGGGGCCTCGCGGTCGAGGTCACACGGGGCCGCATGAAAGAGATCGAAGAGCAGAAAAAGGTCCTCGAGGTCAAAGGCGCCCGCCAGCGCGAGCAGGTCCAGGCTGTTGCCGACAAGATGGCAAGCGCCAAGGTTGTCATCAAAGCCCGTTGTAGTGCCACTGGCAAGCTGTTCGGCTCCATTACCAACAGGCAGGTGGCGACTGCCATCGAAGAGCGGACGGGCGAAGAGATCGACCGCCACAAGATAGTCATAGACGACCGTATCAGGTCGGTCGGCCACTACCACGCCGCCATCAAGCTTCATCCCGATGTCGAGCTCGATGTAGAGTTCGAGGTCGAGGGCGAAGGGTTTGTCGCTGAGGAGCCCGAGGACGCGCCGGAGGTGGCGCCCGGGTCGTCCGATGAGGTCGAGCAGAAGACCGAAGTGCAGGCCGACGCTACCCCCGCTGCCGAGCCTGAGGCCACGGCCGAGACGGAAACCTCGAGCGAGGCCATGGAATAGGTCTTCTATCGAGTACGTCGGTGCTCCGGGATATTCAATCTTTTCAACAAATCCATGTGCATAACCCACTAATTTTGGGCTTTATCCACGACTTACTTTGCATCTCTTGAATGTCACAGGTCCGTGATATATACAAAGTAGGAGCACGGACGCGAATCGATTACCGGGAGGGGGACGACATGACGATGGAGCTGGCGCGCAGCAGTAGTTTCGACAGGGTCCCGCCCCATAACCTCGAGGCCGAAGAGTCCGTCCTCGGGTCGATGATACTTGCCCACGCCGCCGTTGCCGACGCCCAGGAGATGCTCATACACGAGGATTTCTACAAGGAGTCCCACCGCAAGATATTCCAGGTGCTCATCGAGCTCTACGCTTCCGGCCGCACGACAGACCCCGTGGTCCTCGCCGAAGAGCTCAAGAGGCGCGGCCTCCTCGAGCAGGTGGGTGAGAGGGCCTACATCTACTCCCTGGTCGATACGACCCCCAACCCGCACAACATCCGCCATTACGCCCAGATCGTCAAAGAGATGGCTTTCAGGCGCAACCTGATCGATGTGGGCTACGACGTCACCAGCCTCGGCTACGATGTCGCCGAGGACACCGGCGAGGTGTACGACCGCGCCGAGCGCGCCGTCTTCGACCTCGGCAAGCACATGCGCCGGGGCAGGCTCTCGCGCATAAACGAGCCGCTGGTCGAGAGCTTCAAGCGCATGGAGGAAGCCCGCATCAGGGGTTCGGAGATCACCGGCGTCGAGACCGGCTTCAAGCACCTCGACAAGATGACCGCCGGCTTCCAGGCGTCCAACCTCATAGTCGTGGGCGGGCGCACCAGCATGGGCAAGACCTCCTTCACGATGAACATCGCCATGCACGCCGCGCTCAGCGCCGACGTCGGCATTCTCATCTTCAGCCTCGAGATGTCAAAGATAGAGCTCTCCGAGAGGCTCCTGTGCACCCACGCGCGCATAGACTCGGGCGACTACCGCACCGGGCGCATCAGCGACGAGCGATTCGTCGATATAGTAACGAGCACCGGCATCCTGTCCAACGCCCCCGTCTTCATCGATGACACCGGCGACGTCACGATGCTGGAGATGCGGTCCAAGGCCAGGCAGTTGATGGCAAGAGAGAACATCGGGCTCATAATCGTCGACTATATCCAGCTCATGCATATCCCCGGCTTCCGCGAGGGTCGCGTCCAGGAGGTCTCGAGGATAGCGCGAGACCTCAAGGTCCTCGCGATGGAGCTCGAGACCCCCGTCATAGCTGTCTCCCAGCTCCGGCGCCCCCCGGCCACCATCGGCAAAAAGACTCCCAGCATGGAAGACCTTCGCGAATCGGGCGCCATCGAGCAGAACGCCGACCTGGTCATACTCATCTACAGGCCCGAGGTCGACGACCCGCGGGACCATGAGCTCAAGGGCATAGCTGAGATAAACCTCGCCAAGCACCGAAACGGCGAGACAGGGCAGTTCAAGCTCGCCTGGATCGGCGGGTACACCAAGTTCGAGAACCTCGCGGACGAAGACCTTCTGACGGGGTAGTGGCGGCCGCCCGGCCGGCTACTAGAGGTGCGCCGATCAATCGCGAAACCATACCGGCCGCGGACTCGTATTGATATCTGACGCGGTTCGCGGGAAACTGTTGCAGGAAAGGGCGAAATTGTCAGAAATAAGAATGAATGATAACGACGACAAGATAGACATTTTCCTCGGTATTGACGTAGGCTCCGTCTCGACCAACGTCGTGGCGCTCGATTCGTCGGGCGACGTGCTCGCGTCCGAATACCTCCGCACCATGGGCCAGCCGATCCAGGCTGTCCAGGAAGGCATGCGCGCAGTAGGGAAGAAGCTCGACGGGCAGGTGAACGTCAGGGGAGCCGCCGCCACCGGAAGCGCGCGCTACCTCACAGGTGTCGTTATAGGCGCCGACCTGGTGAAAAACGAGATAACCTCCCACGCCGTAGCTGCATCGCACATCGTACCAGGGGTTCGTACGGTGCTCGAGATCGGCGGCCAGGATTCGAAGCTAATCCTCCTGCGTGACGGCATAGTCACCGATTTTGCCATGAACACCGTCTGCGCCGCGGGAACGGGCTCGTTCCTCGACCACCAGTCAGCGCGCCTCGGGGTACCCGTCGAAGAGTTCGGCGACCTGGCTCTCAAGGCAAACGAGGGCGCCCAGATCGCGGGGCGCTGCTCCGTGTTCGCCGAGAGCGACATGATCCACAAGCAGCAGGTCGGCTACCCCATCGAGGAGATCGTCCTGGGCCTGTGCCGGTCGCTCGTCCGCAACTTCCTGAATAACCTCGCCAAGGGGAAGAAACTCGAGGCCCCGGTTGTGTTCCAGGGCGGCGTCGCCGCTAACATCGGGATGAAAAGAGCATTCGAAGACGCTCTCGACCTCGAGGTCAATATTCCGCGGTATCACAACGTGATGGGCGCCATAGGGGTGGCTCTCCTCGTGATGGACGAGGCCAGGTACATGGGCGAGAGCAACTTCCGAGGTTTCTCACTTGCCGATTTCGAGTATGTGACCTCATCGTTCAATTGTTCCGGGTGCTCCAACAACTGCGAGATAGTCAAGATAAAGAGCGGCAGAGAGACCCTGGCATGCTGGGGCGGGCGCTGCGGCAAGTGGGAGCTCGAGTTCGACTCACCGGCCGGGCGCGTTCCAAGGGGATGACGATGGCGGGCATCGGCTTTACGCGACGCACGGAGCCATCGAGCCTCCGTGGGGCGTTGTGCTCGTTCCTCGTAGCGGCACTGATACTCGTACTTGCCGGCTGCGGCCGCCAGGCGGCGTCAACTCCCTCCGAGATAATCAAAAAGGCCATGTACGCCCAGGACCAGCTGAAGTCGGTCAACATGAGGCTCGACAGCGAGATCGACTTCAAGATCCCAGGCGGGCAGCGCTCGGCCACCGTCTCGTATCAGGGGGTCTACGAAAAGCCCGACAGGTGGCACCTCAAGGTGGTATCCTCTGGCGCAAGGTCAGAGGTGATAATCCTGGGGAGCCAGGCGTTCGTGAAGCTGCCCGGCTCGGATACCTGGACCGAAAAGCAGAGCAAGTCTATCGAAAGCTCCACGCCCGCTGGAATCGTAAACTCAAAATACCTGCAGTCAGCCACAAACGTCCAGCTCGTTGACAAAAAGGGCGATACGTATCATCTCAAGTTCGATCTCGACCTTGGCAAGTTCGTGAAGTCGTTCAACGTCTCGGGGATCGACCCATCGGTCTTCAAAGGCAAGAAAGCCAGGATGGATGTCTGGGTTCAGAGGGAGACCTACCGCATCGAAAAGGCGACCATGTCTTTCGCCGGCGACCTGTCGGCACTTGCGACCCCTGGGACGCTGATCATGAACATGGAGGTCGATTTCACCGACTTCAACGAGCCCGTGAGCATAGAGGCCCCCAACCTGGGCGGACGATAGCGCCCGCGAGCCCGGGCGTTTCTGCCAGGGTTTTACAGTATCGTACCGCCAGGTGGTCAGTCAGTTTTAAGCCGGGCAAGTCTCATCAGCCAAGGTTTCTCCAGGTCGATGGCGTCGGCTTCGCAGAGCTCGTGACAGCAGTAGCACTTTATGCACTTGCGAGTATCGATCCGCGCGACCGAATCAACCATCATTACCGCGTTCTCGGGACACACCTCCGCGCACATCATGCAACCGGTGCATCGTTTGGCGGAGGGCACGGGGCGAAGGGACACCATCCCGCCGATCCTTTCCATTACGAAGCCCGGTACGCGAGAGCCGATGTCCTTCTTGGTAGGCATCACGAAGTCGGCGACCGCAAGCTCCCGCAGATCGTCACCGACCAGGTTCAGGTCGGAAGTGATCGGTGGGCACAAACCCCTGTCGATAGCGGCGGCCAGTGGTTTGTTCACGCGTGGCTCATGGGCGATGACCCCCATCATCGCCAGGTCGACGGCAAAAGCATCGCGCCCGGCGGCTATCACGCCCAAAGGCCTTGCCCTGCCCTGTCTCGGCCCGTTGCCGTCCATCCCGATGACCGCGTCCACCACGTGGAAGTCCGGGTCCGACGCCAGCGCCACATCCACGATGAGATTTGCGAAATCCTCCTCGCGGCTGAACCGGCCGTGGTAGGTGAACTTGTTCATCCCCGGCACCGCTCCGAACATGTTCTTTACCGCGCAGGTGACGTTCATGGACATGTGGGTTTTGAACTTGGAGACCGAGACCAGCCGATCGGCAGAAGCCATCGCCTCGGAGATCGTGAAAGACTTCATGCTTCTGCCCTCGTGCAGGACGACCTGCCTGGCGGACGAATCAAGGCAGAGCGAGCAACCCGTCTCTTCCGCTACTTTCGCGAACCCCGTCTTCTCATACACGCGCTCGACGCTGAACGGCCCGCCCGGGTTGTCGCCAATGGTGATCCTGTCGGTCACCTTCTGCAGCTGAAGCGCGACCGCCCTTACGACCTCGGGGTGAGTGGTAACCGCCCGATCCGGCTCGTAAGCTAGAAGGGCGTTGACTTTCAGGAAGACCGACTCGCCGGGTTTGATCACCGCGGCGGGGCCGCCGACCAGGTCGAACGCACGGGCGACCCGTTCCTCCACCTCACCACGCTCGTAACTCTCACATCTGACGAGTGCGACATCTTTATCTCTCTCCAACAGTGGCTCCATTCTGCTCATGCAAGTGCATTTCGTCTATTATCAAGCTTAATAAAGTTTAGGGTCACGACGAAAGGGGTTCAACGATGGATGTCAGGGTAGCCATACTCTGCGACAATACGGCGGGACTCTTGACAAAGGCCGAGCACGGGCTTTCTGTCTTCCTCGAGGTCGATGGGCGCTCCTTCCTATGGGATTGCGGACAGACGGATGTCACGGTCCACAACGCCAATCTCATGGGCATCGATCTTCGTTCCGTCGAGGGCATCGGGCTCTCCCATGGCCATGCCGACCATGCCGGCGGACTGTGGGCGGTCCTGTCCAATTCCGGCCCTAAGAAGATCTATTTGCACCCCGGCGCCCTTGCGCACAGGTATTTCGTCGCTGGCGCCATGAAACGGTACGTCGGGATCCCGTACCGCCCCGAGGCACTCGAGGCGATGAGCCAGGGCGTGGAGCTCAACAGCGGCCCGGTCGATGTCCTGCCGGGGGTCAGGCTTACGGGAGAGGTGCCAAGAGTGACCGAGTTCGAAGGCCCGGAGCCGAACCTCTTTGTGGGTGAGGGCCGCGAGCTCGTACCGGACCCTTTCACCGACGACCAGGCCCTCGTCGTCGACGCCCCGGACGGCGCCGTCGTATTGACTGGCTGCGCCCACTCCGGAGCGGTGAACATCTTGAAGCACGTGCTCGAGACAACACCCTCCGGCAGCATCAAAGCTGTCATAGGAGGCACTCATCTCGGCATGGGCGCGCCCGTCTCGAAGGTCGAGGCGACGATGGATTTCCTGGAGGAGATAAAACCACAGATGATGATGTTCAACCATTGCACCGGTTCTGTTGTCATGTCGCGCATGCAGGACAGGTTCAAAGAGCGTTTCATCCCGGGAGCTACCGGGATACTTCTCCAGGTGTGATGCGCCATGGTGGAAATTGAGACGGTTGACGTAGAAATCGAGTGTGAGGGACTCAGGCTCAGGGGAGTCCTGTATGAGACCCCGGGTCCAACCTCGCTTGTTGTCATGTGCCACGGCATTCCGCTCTCAGTACCCGACCCTTCCGACCCGGGGTACCCGGGCCTGGCGCGCCAGCTTGCCGCCAGCGGTTGCTCGACCCTGTTCGTGAACCTCAGGGGCACCGGCGATTCCGAGGGCGATTTCTACATGGGTGGCTGGTACGCGGACCTCAAAGAGGTTGTGCGATACGCCCGCGAGGATCTGGCCGGACGGTTCGATGGCCTCTACCTCGGCGGCTTCTCGGCCGGCGGGGCGCTATCCATCATGTACGCCGCGGAGCACGGCGGCGTCGACGGGGTGGCCGCGTTCGCCGCGCCGGCCCGCTTGACAGAGGTGTTCCCGAGGGATTACTGCATGTCGTTCATAGAAGGCGCGCGCGAAACCGGCATCATCAAGGAGCTACACTTCCCACCGACGCCCGACTGGTTCTACGACGACATAGAGAAATACGACGCGATCGACTTTGTGTCAGGGGTCAGCCCCATCCCTTTGCTCATCGTACAAGGGGACGATGACGAGACGGTCCCGGTGGAACAGGGCAGGGCACTCTTCGCGGCCGCGGGCGAGCCGAAGGAGCAGTGTCTGCTGCCCGGGGGTAAGCACCGGCTTCGCCAGGACCCCCGGACGCTCGACTGCTTTCTCGAATGGGTCGGCCGCTTGAGGAATTCCCAGGACTAACCTGCCCGGCCCGCCGCGTCATCCGGTCTTCCGGACCTTATTGGCCGGACTGGTCAGCTAAAGTCCCTGCGAGAGCATCAAGGGCGAGATGTAGTCGCCAAACGCTTCTCTGGCTTGCTCGAGACGCTTGCGCTGCTCGTCCAACTGCGTGAAGAGCACCTCTGGGATCCCCCATTCCTGGCGGTAGATCGCCTCTATGCGCATTATCTTCGCGAGCTGCTCCGGGACCCTCACCGTGAACTGCAGCTTGTACTGCTCCTCGGTATACTCCAAGCCCAGTGCGCTCTTGAATAGCCTGCGGAGGTCTTTGTAGAGAGGGATATTCCCCGTAGGGGTCTTGAGCGCTCCGACCTCGTCGTGGACCCGCTCTTCAATCCAGAGCATCCAGACCTTCTTGTCGAGCATGCCCGTTATGTACTTGCCCTCGTCGTCGATCAGGAAGTAGTTGACAGCGAATATCTTCGGCGGCTTCGAGAGCACAGCGGCGAACTCGAGGTATTTCTGCAAGTACGTGTCGAGGGAAGCCGCGAGGAAGTCGAGGTTGGACATCGGGTTGAACTCGCGCACGCCTTCGGCGCCGAGCGTCGCGGCGGTAGTCTCGGACTCGAGGGACGCGCCTTTGGTTATCACGCCGTGCACCCAGTCGAACGACTGTTCGACCGGCACCGACGTATCTGAATCGCGCCCGCCGAATATCATCGCCTTGACAGGCACACCCTCGGGGTTGTCCAGGTTTTCATCGCAGTTCTCGAGCATATCGAGGCTTATGGTGAACCGCGCGTTCTTGTGTGACGGGTCGATCCCCTTGCCCCTGGCGTCCTTCTTGTCCTCGTGCCATTCACCGGAGAAGTTGAGCCCGCTTTCCGGTATATCGGAACCCATGCCGAGCCAGTACGGTTCTTCCTCCTTCACGAGCACGTTCGAGAATATCGCTTCGCCCGGGGAGGTCAGGGCTTCGTATATCCCTGGGTCGTCCTCGGGGTTGACGTCCTGGATAATGCCGAAGATGCCGTGCTCGACGTTTACGGCGCGGACGTCTCCGCCGATCTTCTTGAGGTACGCGATGTCGTCCCCGACAATAGTCTGTCCCGTGATCATCGCGGTCGATGTCTTTCCGCACATGCTGGGGTAGGCGCCGGTCATGTAGGTCTTGCGTCCCTTGGGTCCTCGCACCCCGACTATGAACATATGCTCGGTCAGCCAGCCCTCGCGCAGGCCTTTCTGGATGCCGAGCCGCATGGCCAGCTTCTTGAGGCCCATCGTGTTGCCGCCGTACTGGGTGTTGACGCTGTATACGGTGTTTTCTTCGAGGTCGATAAACATGCGCCGCTTGTCGATATCAGCACAGACACCGTTCTCGAGCCTGCCCGCCGAGTGCAGGAAACGGAAGTGCTCGACGCCCTCTCCGGCGCGCCGGAACTCCTCGTAGCCTGGCCTGTAGAGGAGGTCTTCGCTATGCCCGACGTAGAACGAGTCGGTTATCTGGCAACAGAGCTGCGAGAAGACGGAGCTCCTTGGGCCAAGGCAGTAAAAGCGCACCACCATCTCTTTACCGGACATCGCCCCGTCCAGAATGCCGAGGACTTCCTCGAGGCCCTCATCCCTAAGCATGTAGTTGAAGTGCTCTCCCAGGTGGACGTTCGGGGGCAGGAGTTGCCGCGTGTTCTCCTTATCGCGACCCTGGTCCTTTATGCCGTCGAAATGATAAGTGTGGCCTTCTATCGCGAGCTCGAATTCTTCGCCGAGCTCGATCGCCCTCCGCCGTACGTATTCACGGTCCTCCGACGAGTCAGTGGCTATGAAGACGCTGGCCGGCTTACAGAGCTTCATGGCCATTGCGACGAACTTGCTCATGTCGGTCTGACCGAGGTCCGCCAGCTTCTTGAAATGCTGCGGTTCGAGGTTCTCCTCGAGATACTTCAATGTCTCTTCCATATGTCCAACCTCTCGTGACGGGCAGCCGGCGGTACACCGGCACCGTGTAAACCAGTCAATGCCAAGTGGGTAGCATCAACCCCCGGTCCACTTGCTCGGGAATCTTGGAGCGGAGGAACGCCCTCCATTTCCGAGTATGATAGTGATTTCATGCGCGGGCGTCAAAACCTTTTTTCTGCGAAGAAACACAACAATGGAGCAAGTGGTACGGTGGGGTCATAACCGGTCGCCTCGTGCGGCGCTGTCTTGACTTTGCCTGGTTTGTTTAATAACATGTGCTTGGATTGCTTTCTCTCCCCCTTCTCTCCGTGCAGTCCGTGGACTCAAACGTTGCCCGGAAGCCGGAGGCCCGATGCCTTCCTCAAATAACCGCACGGCGGCTTTGGCCGCTCTCGCTCTTATGTTCATACCGTTTCTCGTCCTGGTGCCGGTCGCTCGTCTTCGAGCCGCGCCGGGAGGGTTTGCCTGGCCTGTCACCGGTGAAGTGCTGCGCGGCTTTGAGAAACCATCCGGCCCTTACGGGCAAGGCGGCCACCAGGGTGTAGATATCGCTGCCACGCCGGGCGAGACGGTCGCCTCCGCCCAAGACGGCAAGGTCCAGTGGGTCGGAGAGCTCCCCCGTGGCCGATTCGTTACTATCGTCCACTACGGCGGGGTTCGTGCGACATATCTCGACCTCGACGCGATAGAGGTCTCGACAGGGCAGCGCGTCGCCCGCGGGCAACCGATAGGCACCGTACGGGGGCATAGAGATGACTCATCGCCCGCTCCACATCTCCACTTCGACACTTATTTCAACGGCAGCCCGGCCGACCCGATGCTGCTGCTGCGGGGCGTTGATA
>DATCGY010000146.1:0-6124 GCA_036508635.1 Candidatus Anoxymicrobiaceae bacterium | reverse complement strand
GCACCCTCGGGACCAACGGCGAACACGGCGAGTATCGCGCGCTCAACGAGATCGTGATCGGTAAGCTGGATCGCGAGCGCTTGATACACCTTTCGACCTACGTAAACGGGGAATTCTTCATGAGGTACTCGGGGGACGGCCTGATATTCTCGAGCGCGACGGGCTCTACCGCCTATTCGCTCTCTTCGGGAGGCCCGATTGTCACTCCAGAGCTCAAATGCCTGCTTATGACACCCATCTGCCCGCACATGCTGTTCAGCAGGCCGATGGTGCTTGACTCTCGGGACCGCGTAACTGTTGTGGTCAAGGAAAAACCCGAAAGGCTGTCATTGAGCATAGACGGCCACCTGGAAGTCGAGGTTCCGAGCACCGCTACCATCGAATTCTACATGCTCGACTACACCGTGCGCATACTTGAGCTCGAGGGGACTTCGTTCTACCAGACGCTGCGCAAGAAGTTCCTCCAGCCATTGCCCGTGGAGAGCCCTCTGTAAGAGGAGCAGGATTGCTGACCTATTTGAGCGTTTCCGATTTTGCGCTGATCGAGAGTGTCGAGGTCGATTTTCATTCCGGTCTGAACGTCATCACCGGAGAGACAGGTGCGGGAAAGACAGTCCTCGTCGGTGCGATCGGCCTCCTGCTCGGAGACAGAGCCGATAGCCTGCAGGTGAGGCTTGGGGCGTCGAGCGCGAGGTTCCAGGCCATGTTTGACCTGTCCGCTCTCCCGCTTACCGCCAGCCAGCTGGAACGGCTGGGATACATCGATGAGGGTGAAACCGAGCTGATACTCGGTCGTACGGTATCCAGCGACGGAAAATCGCGGTGCACGATCAATGGCCGCCTCGCTCCTGTCGCGGCGCTAGCGGACATTGGAGCCCTTCTGGTGGAGGTTCACGGGCAGAACACCCACCAGGCGCTCCTGAGACCCGGTACGCATCTCGAGTATCTGGACCGTTTTGCCGGACCCGGGCACCTCGAAACGCTGGCGGCTTACAGATCCCGGCACGCGAATCTCAGGTCTCTGCTCGCCGAGAAGCGCGAGTCGAACGGTGACGGTCGCGATCCAACAAGGGAAGCCGAACTCCTTTCCCACGAGATAGAGGCGATCGACAACGCGCGGTTGCAGCCCGGTGAGCTGGAAGAGCTCGAAGCCGACGCGCAGCGCATGCGGCATGCAAGAGAGCTCTGGGAACTGGCCGCGAGGGTCGAGGGCGCACTTGTTGGAGATGACCGTTCCTCGTTCACGGCACGGGAGATGCTCGAAAAGTCTCAGAGCGACATGCAGGCCATGGTGGCGCACGACGATAACCTCGCACCCGTGGCGGGCAGGCTTGAGTCTATCGGGTACGAATTAGAGGACGTCGCAGCGGATGTAGCCAGATATAGAGAGTCGCTCGAGACAGACCCGGAGCACCTCGAGGAAGTAGAATCGAGGCTGAGCACGCTTCGCGACTTCTGCCGCAGGTACGGCGGCTCCCTTGAAGCCGTGCTGCTGTGCCGCGACGAATCATCCCGAAAGCTTGCGAGGCTGGAGGAGGTAGCCTCCAGGGCCGCCGTCCTGGACTCTGAGATCCACGAAGAGCAAGTCGCTCTATCGATACTGGCTGGCGAGCTCTCGGAATCGAGAAAGACGGCAGCCGCATTGCTCGAGAGGGCCGTAACGCAAGAGATGTCACAGCTTGAGCTTGCCGGCGCGAGGGTAGAGGTGATGGTCACAGAGCGCGGCGTGGGGGCTTCTCGGGACAGGGAGACCGGTTCGTACGGTCCGAGTGGGACGTCCGAAGTGGAATTTCTTTTCAGCTCGCAACCGTCCGACACCGCGAGGCCTCTCAGGAAGATCGCTTCCGGCGGAGAGATGTCTCGCGTCATGCTTGCACTCAAAATCGTGCTTGCCGAAACAGACCGGCTCCCCGTGCTCATATTCGACGAGGTAGATGCCGGAATAGGCGGTGAGACCGCGCGCAAGGTCGGCGAGAAACTTCGCGAACTGACCGGTTATCACCAGGTCTTCTGTATAACGCACATACCCCAGATCGCAACATTTGCTGACTGGCAGTACAGGGTGCTCAAGCAACAGGGTGATGGCCCGGAGAACACCAGGGTGGAGCTCCTCGACGATGAGAGCAGGATAGAGGAGATGTGCCGAATGCTGGGCGACTCGAGCGGACGCAAAGTCACGAAAGAGCACGCACGGGATATCCTCGTGCGTGCGCGAAGAAAGTAGTCAGGGTACCGGGCGGAACGCATTGGTTGAAATGCCGTCAAAGTACAGTAAGCGCCGGTAGGGACGCCGATGTGCGATAATACTTGACGGACCAGGTGGGAGAAGGCCTTCAGATGGAAACAACAACGCAGCCGGCCAGGAGCGGCGTGGAGGACTATGTCTTTGCGCTTGCGAGGCTGGACAAGAAAACCAAGAACCTCGTAAAACGCCTCAAGCCGGGCGAGATAGCTATAATCGACCACACCGACATCGACCGCGTGTCCGCCGAATCACTCATTGAATCAAGACCGGCGTTCATTATCAACGCGGCGTGTTCGGTGACCGGCAAGTACCCCAACCTCGGGCCTCTCACAATCGTCGCTTCGGGCATCAACATCCTGGACGAAGTCGGGGAGCGGATCTTCGAACTCCTCAAAGAGGGCGAGACTATAAGCATTGTGGGCAACTCCATCTTCAGGGACGGCGAGCTGATAACCAGGGGCACGCTCCTTACGCTTGATGAGATCGAGCTCAGGATCGAAGACAGCAAGGCCAGGTTGGGAAAACACCTGGGCGACTTCGCGGCCAATACTGTTGAGCTTCTGGAAACCGAGAAAGAGATCCTCCTCGAGAGCGTAGACCTTCCTCACATTCAAACCAGGTTCAATGGCAAGCACACCCTCATTGTGGTACGCGGTCACGACTACAAGCAGGACCTGATGGCGATGCGCAGCTACATCAGGGAAGTCAGGCCGATCTTAGTGGCTGTGGACGGGGGCGCTGACGCCCTGCTCGAGATGGGTTACAAGCCGCATATGGTCGTCGGTGATTTCGACAGCATATCCGATAAGGCTCTCGACAGCGGGGCGGAACTGGTTGTCCACGGGTACGCGGACGGGCGGGCGCCCGGGAAAGCCCGGCTCGAAAAAAGAGGGCTCGAGTCCATTGTCTTTCACTACCCCGGGACAAGCGAAGATATTGCGATGTTGATCGCATACGAGAAAGGCGCCGAGCTTATCGCGGTTGTAGGAGGCCATACAAGCCTTATCGAGTTTCTCGACAAGGACAGGAAGGGCATGGCAAGCACGTTCCTGGTGAGGTTGCGCGTCGGCGGAGTGCTCGTCGACGCCAAAGGCGTCAGCAAGCTCTATCAGACACGGGTCAAAGCCTGGCACCTCGCGCTGATGGTAGTGGCCGCCCTGGTCGTTATAATAATAATCATCTTACTCTCGGACCCTGTTCGCCAGTTCATATCGGTGCTGGCGATGCGGTTCCAGGTATGGCTCATGAAACTGCAGAACCTCATCTGAGTTTTCCCGACATGGTTCGCGGTGTATGGAGGTAGTTGCATTTGCTGGACATGCGATATCACGTCATCTCGCTGGTGGCTGTATTCCTGGCACTCGGAATTGGAATACTTCTCGGGACTACGATAGTCGAGCGTGGGCTCGTTGCCGAGCAGAAAGCACAGATCAAGTCCCTTCGATCCACTTTCGACGAGATCAAGGCTAAGAACGCCGACCTCAACAACCAGCTCGACGCTTATAAGAAATTCGCCGAGCAATCCAAAGTCTATCTGAACACCGGAAGGCTGGCCGGTAAATCTTTCGCGCTCCTGGCCAAGAAGGACGCCGACGGTAACGCGGTCGCGGGAATCACCGACGCTATTTCCTCTGGAGGTGGCGTGATGCCGGTGACGATAACGATTTCCAGTACGGATGCGTATAAGAACCCCGCTGTGATCGCGAACCTCAACACACTTTTCGGAATGCAAGGCGACGAACAGGCTCTACGGGGACGGGTATACGCCGAGCTGGTCCACCAGCTCCAGACCGCGGATAACACCGGCATCCTGGCGACCCTGCAACAGCTCGGGGTCATACAGGTTCGTGGAGTCCTGTCGCAGCCGGTGGACGCGGCGCTGCTTCTCGGGCCGATACAGGAGGGCGCCATGGACAAGGTCGACGTTCCACTCTTGCGGTCGTTTGTTGCAATAAAATTCCCGCTTGTCGGAATCTCCGGTTCTTCCGCGAACGATTCGGTGATGCTGACATACAAGAAAAACGGGATATCGACGATCGATCACGTTGATACCGTGCCGGGCCAGGTCGCAACGGTGATGGTCCTTCAGGGAACGGGTGGCAATTTCGGTACGGGCAGCGCGGCAGGTCGCGTCGTTCCGGTGCCGTTGGGCCAGTGAGGCCGACTTGAGAGCCGTTGCAGTAGTTCCATCTTACAGGGAGGCCGGGACTATCTCACACACCGTGTCATCGCTCCTGGCCCTGGAAGGCATCGAGCGCGTTGTCGTCATCGACGACGCGTCGGGCGACCGGACGGCAGGGGAGGCATCCGAAGCCGGGGCCACTGTGGTGGTCAACGGCCGCAACCTCGGCAAAGGCGGCTCTGTCAACCGTGTCACAGCCGAGCTCGATTTTGAAGCGTTGCTACTCATCGACGGAGACCTCGGCGAACACGCAAGTGAAGCGCGCTCGATCCTCGAGCCGGTCCTCGGTGGAAATGCGGACCTCGCTATCGCATCATTCGGCCCGGCGCTTCGAAAAGGCGGATTCGGGCTTGTGAAAAGCCTCGCGCGGAGTGGTATCGTGCTCCTGTCCGGACGCCAGATGGCATCACCGATATCGGGACAGCGCGCGATGACGCGCAAGGCTTACCTGCTGGTGGCGCCATTCGCCAACGGGTTCGGCATGGAGGTCGCAATGACGATCGATGCCTTGCGCGCGGGCTTGAACGTTATAGAGGTACCGACCACCATGTCTCACGGGGAGACGGGGAGAGACCTCACTGGTTTTCTGCACAGGGGTAAGCAGTTTCGCGATATCGCAGTGGCACTTCTAAGGCGGGCTATCCCCTAGGGGAGGTTTTGTTGTATCCACCGGGCACGGAGGTCGCGGGGGTAACGGCCATGAGATTTTGCGCGGCTCTCGCGATGTTCATCTGTTCGCTCATTGTCGGATGGGCGTTTCTCCGCTCCTCGCGTCGAATGCTCAGCGTTCCTTCACTCACGAGGACGAACTACCGCGGAGCCGAGGTGCCGACTGGCGCAGGGGTAATCTTCGCCCCGACCGTCCTGGTCGCTTACGTTGTAGTTGCAATGGTACTCTCGAGGCCTTTCTCGATGTTGGGCAACAGGATTCATTCGAACTTGTCACTGGGCGCCGGCATGCAAACGATGCTTATATTGGTTCTGGGGATGTGTCTGGTCGGTTTCATCGATGATATCGCTGGAGATGGAAGCGCTCGGGGTTTCAAAGGGCACCTCTCCGAGGCCTTGCACGGGAGATTCACGACAGGGCTTTTCAAGGCGGTCCTTGGGTTCGTGGTGGCGCTGGCAGCAACTGCCAACCTGGTGATCCTGTTGCATCCGGCTACGCCACCAGGCGCTTACGGCAAATGGTTCCTTGACGCCGCTCTTATCGCCCTGGCCGCCAACTTATTGAACCTCCTCGACCTCAGGCCCGGAAGAGCCCTCAAGATATTCTTCCCTCTTCTCATCATGGTGATCCTGCTTACGGGCAGGTACACGGTATTGACGTTTGGGGGTAGGGTCTCGTACGTTCCCGCCTATCTTTTCGTAATACCCGCAATCTCGATCGCCGCGGTCGCCCTGGTGCTTTTTCCGGGAGACCTGAAGGAGAAGTTCATGATAGGTGACAGTGGCGCGAATGTTCTGGGTGCCGTCATCGGGCTGGGCCTTGTGCTGGGATTGAGCTTCTGGTGGAGGCTCGGAGCTTTCATCTTCCTGGTTTTTCTGACCGCTCTGTCCGAAAATATATCATTTTCTCGAGTAATTGAGGGCAACAGGATGCTAAACTGGCTCGATGAGCTGGGCCGGAAAAGGAGAGATACGGCTTGAGGCCAAATATACTTTAAGGCTCGTCTGCTACCTGGAGGTATCGTAAT
>DATCGY010000145.1:0-3040 GCA_036508635.1 Candidatus Anoxymicrobiaceae bacterium | reverse complement strand
CACCTACCGTTCCCTCATGAAACACCACCGCCGGCACGACACCTCCTAGACCTCCGCCTCACGAACAACTCCTGGAAGCCGGGCGGGAGGAATAGACATGAAGCTCGAGGTCATCGAAAGGAAAGCCACAGCGAAGTCATTCCCATTTCCGGTCCTCTTTATCCACGGCGCCTGGCTCGGCGCGTGGTGCTGGGAAGAGAACTTCATGCCTTACTTCGCGGAACGCGGGTTTGATTGCTACGCCTTTAGCCTGCGCGGGCACGGCGCAAGCGACTGCGAGGGGTACTTCCACCTTACCGGCTGTGACGATTATGTCGCTGACCTGGCGGAGGTCGTGGAGCAGCTCGGCACCGACCCGGTGCTGATCGGGCACTCGATGGGCGGCCTTGTTGTCCAGCGCTACCTGGAGACCCACCGGGCGCCCGCCATGGTCCTGCTTGCGAGCGTTCCTCCCCGTGGCAGCTTCTCGTCGAGCATGCGCTTCTGCCGACGGCACCCGAAGACGTTTCTCAAGTGCCTGGTGACAATGAATCCCCGAACGCTTGTGGAAACACCCGAGCTCGCGCGCGAGCTATCCTTCTCCCCTGACAAGAAGCGGCGGACCATGGAAGCATCGGAGCCGCAAGTCGCTCAGTTCAGAACGAAGGCGCTAAAGAGGCAGCAGGCGTGATAAAGCGGGTCGAGCGCTTCTTCTCGTGGGCAGAGAAACAGTTTCCCTAGAACATTATCAATGGCATAGGGAGCTGGGAATGATCATCCTTTGAGGTTTGGAAGGGTTTGTTCGAGGGTGAGGAGTTTGGAAAAGATATCGCCATGGTCTTCGGCGCGCTTCAGCGCTTCCCAGGCTTCGAAGGCCAGGGCGTCAGGGTTCTTGCCCTCGCGTGCTTCCTCGAGCTCATCCCAGGTAACCGGTGCCGATACGAGAGGCCTGGGGCGCGCACGAAGAGAGTAGACGCAGACCGTCGTCTTGTGCGGGTCGTTCTGGCTCCAGTCAACGAACACCTTGCCCCCGCGCACGGCTTTGCTCATAACCGAGGTCATGCGGTCGGGATACGTTCGCTCCAGCAGCATCGCGATCGCGTGGGCGAATCTCTTGGTCGCCTCGTAGTCGACTGGAGTGTTGAGTGGGACATAGACGTGTATTCCCTTGCTCCCCGAGACCTTGGGAACGCATTCAAGGCCCGCGTCTTCGAGCAACTCGCGCAGCCGGAGCGCCGCCCATGCCGAATCGAGGACGTCCGCCGGCGACCCGGGATCGAGGTCGAACGCGACGAATGTGGGCCTGGCGGTCTCCTGCTTCAGTGATAGCAGCGTGTGCAACTCCAGCGCCGCGAGGTTAGCGAGCCATATGAGGGTCGGAAGGTTGTCTACGACGCAGTAGTTGACCATCCCACGCACGTTCTTGCTCGTATACGTTGTGGTGTTGACCCACTCGGGATGGAATGTCGGACACTCCTTCTCAAAGAAGAACTGCCCCGTCACCCCATCCGGATACCGCTTGAGTGTCACGGGGCGCCCTTCAAGGTGGGGAAGCATTACATCCGCGATGCGCGTATAGTAGTCGATCACCTGGGCTTTTGTGAAACCCGTCTCCGGGTACATCACCTTGTCGAGGTTAGACAGCTCGAGTGAATGACCTTCCACCTGGACGTGAAATCCGTCCATCAGCGCGCCTTCCTCCCGCCCGCGGCGTCATCTCCCGCGCGCCTGGCGCTCTTCAGGCTCGCCTCGAGAGCCGCCATCAGGTCGATGACCTTCCCCGGCTCTTCGACCGGCGACGGCATCGCATACTCCTGGCCCTCGGCCTTTGCATTGACCAGGTCCATTACCGACTCCCTGTACTCATCGCGATATCGCTCGGGATCGAACTTGTCCGAAAGCGCTTCGATAAGCTGGTGCGCCATCTCGAGCTCCCTCTTTTTTGCATCGGTGGGCCCGGGAAGGGGCTCTATCGATGCGGCTTCGACGACCTCCTCGAAGAAGTGCATCGTTTCAAGGCACATTACGTCGTCGAGTGGACGAAGCGCCACCAGGTACTCCTTGTTCCGCATGACCAACTTGCCGATGCCTACTTTGCCAGCGTCCTTGAGCGCCTGCAGCAGCAGGCTGTATGCCCTCTTGCCCTGTTCGTCGGGCAACAGGTAGTAGGGATGCTGGTAATAGATGGGGTCGATCTCGGACATGTAAACGAAGTCAAGGATCTCGATCGCACGTGAAGCTACTGGTGCGAGCGCCTCAAGCTCACCGGGGCTCACCACTACGAACTGGTCGGGACCGACCTCGTAGCCTTTGACGGTGTCGTCGAGCTCGACGTCTTCCCCGTCCGCCGGACACCACATCTTCTGCCGCACGCGCACGTTGTCTTTCTCATGAAGCATGTGAAAGTGAACGTTACGGTCCTTGACGGCGCCGTATAGCTTCACGGGGATGTTTACGAGCCCGAAGCTGATCGCTCCGCTCCAGATCGCCCTCGCCATTATTGTCGCTCCTTTCGATCGTCTTCGGCCGGTTGCCTCTTGGACCGGGCCTGAGAGACCCGGCTTAATGGGTAGAGACCCGGCTCAAGTTGTTACTTTTTGTTCTTTTGTTACTTCGGCGGCGGGCTTGTCGTAGCGCAATCCCTTGAAAGCGGGCTGTCGAAGCCTGCCGGACCCGGTCCAACCCCGGTATTCGATCTCCGCCACGAGCTCCGGCTCCGCGAAAACCGCGTGCTCCTGGTCGTCATCTTCAAAAGGGCTCGTTGGCCTTCTTCGCTCGTCCAGAAGGCTTTTAAGCCGGGTCCTGTCACGTTCCGTGAAGCCCGAGCCCACTTTGCCCGCGTAGACAAGCTTCGGCCCGCCGGCCGTGGAATCTCCTTTCGCCACCCGGTCCGCCCGTCCTTTCCGGTCGTAGTACCCAACCAGTATCGAGCCAACACCCGAAGCACCGGTACTCAGCGGCATGTATCCTCCCACCACGAACTCCTGGCCGTGGACTATCTTGACCTTGAGCCAGTCGCGGGTGCGCTCGCCCTGCCTGTATACGCTGGACGGTCGCTTCG
>DATCGY010000144.1:0-8384 GCA_036508635.1 Candidatus Anoxymicrobiaceae bacterium | reverse complement strand
AATGGAAATGCACACGCCCGGTGGTGAGGAAGTACGGGTATTCCCCATCCGGCACCTCGGCGGGCGGCCTCCACTCCACGGGCGTAAACGAGCCGAGACCCCTGGTAAACTTGCCCTCGTGCAAGAACTCGGTCCCCGGGTGGTCCTCCGTGGGACAAGGCCATTGAAGCTCCTCCGAGTCCAGCCGTGAGTAGGTTATGCCAGCGTAAGACGGTGTAAGGGACCGAATCTCCTCAAAGATCTCAATGGGTGTCTTGTAGTCGAAACCTTTCGCGCCCATCAAGCCGGCTAGCTCGCAAATTATCTCCCAGTCCGTCCTCGCCTGGCCGACTCCGTCTATCGCCTTCCTTATGCGCTGGATACGCCTGTCCGTGGACGTCACGGTGCCGGCCTTCTCAGCAAAGCTCTGGGCGGGAAACACCACGTCAGCCAGCTCAGCGGTCTGGTTGATGAAGAGATCCTGGACGACGAGGAGCTCGAGATTCGAGAGCCCCTCACGAACGTGGTTTATATCGGGGTCTGAGAGCATCGGGTTCTCACCCATGACGTAGAGCGCCTTGAGGTCTCCCGCGGCGGCCGCGTCGATCATCTCAACGACGGTAAGCCCCGTCTCACTCGACAGGCCAGTTCCCCAGGCTTTCTCGAACTTGTAGTGAGCTTCGGGGTCGACGACCTTCTGGTAACCGGTGAACACGTCTGGAAGCGCGCCCATATCGCAGGCACCCTGAACGTTGTTCTGACCTCTGAGCGGATTTATGCCGCTCCCCCGTTTGCCGATCTGTCCGGTGAGCATCGCCAGATTGGCGAGCGACAGGACGTTGTCGGTGCCGGTGATGTGCTCGGTGATGCCCATGGTGTAGATGAGAGCGGATGCCGGTGACTGGGCATACACCTTCGCCGCCTGCCTGAGCAGGTCCGGCTCGATACCGGTTATCTCCCGGACTTTTTCGGGAGTGTACTTGGAGAAGACGCGCTCGAGCTCCTCGAACCCCTCGGTGCGCTCCTCGATGAACTTCCGGTCGTGCCAGCCCTCGAGGAAAATCATGTTCATCATTCCGTTGATCCACGCGACATCGGTCCCCAGCCTGGGCTGGATGAAGAGGTCGGCGTGGTTGGCGATATGGATGCGCCTGGGGTCTATGACGATAACAAAGGCGCCCTTCTCCCTGGCCTTGATGATGCGCGACGCTATCATCGGGTGGTTCTCGGTGGTATTGGAGCCAGTGATGAGTATGCAGCTGGCCTTCTCCAGATCGGGCACGGAGTTGGTCATTGCGCCGCTGCCGAACGCTTTCGCCAGTCCAGCTACAGTCGGCGCGTGGCACAACCGCGCGCAGTGGTCGAGGTTGTTGGTGCCTACGACCGACCTTGCGAACTTCATGAAGACGTAGTTCTCTTCGTTGGTGCACTTGGCCGATGAGAGAAACCCGATCGAGTCCGGGCCGTACATCTGCTTTATCGCCTGAAGCCGTTCGGACACCATGTAGAGAGCGGATGCCCAATCGGTCGGCTCCAGGTTCGCGCCTCGTTTCCAGAGCGGGCGCCTTATCCTGTCCTCACTCTCGACGAACTCATGGGCGGCCCATCCCTTTATGCAGAGACCACCATGGCTGATGGGATGGTTAATCACGGGCATGGTTCCAACCAGGTGCTCGTCGACGACCTCGAGGTATACGCCGCAGCCACAGCCACAATAGGGGCAGGTTGACTGTATGGTCTTATAGTTCATCAACCTGCGCCCCCCTCGCCATGTCCCTGTAGCACCTCAGGCCCTATCCCAACATCGATGTGGAGCGGCGAGCGCTCATCGGGATCGCGTCCCGCCTCGTAGCCGTAGACGCTTTGAAGGTAATCCCTGATAAGCTGGTGGAGCTTACCGAGCGGTATTCCCATCGGGCACGCTCTTTCGCATGCGAAGCATCCCACGCACTTGTCCGCGAGGTGAACCGCCCTGATGAGATGGAACGATGGGTACTCCGGAGGGATCTCTCCGACCCTTACCCAGCGCGCCTCCTCGAGCCTGCAGTCCTCGCAGTTGCACAGTGGGCAGACGTTTCGGCAGCCGTAGCACTTTATGCATCGGTCGAATATCTGCGTCCAGAACTTCCTGCGCTCGGCGATATCCATACGCATCAACTCGCCCAACGCGAAGTGGTCGAGATAGTCTACCTTGCCAACGCTGCGGCCGACCTCCACCTCGGTGGGGAACGGTTGGACACAGTGGCAATCCTTGGCTTCGTCGACGGTGCAGGCGAGGCCGATGATCTTGATACGGTCGAGGTTGACACTCTTTTTCTTGGCAAGCTCGATGAGGTGCCGCTCGTCACATCCCCGCGCGATCACGGCGATCCTGCCGTTGTTGTCCCACCTTCTCAGTAGACGCTCTGCGACGCCGGCCACCGGGTAGTGGCCGGAGATATTGAGGTGGGCAAGCTCCTCCCGCGAGGTGAAAAGATGCGGCACCACGTGGTCCATAACGTGCAGTAGAGCGAGCACGCCGTCTACGTTACCTTCCGTCAGTAGGCGGCCGGCGATCTCGCGCGCCTGCTCTTCCCTGTTGTCTCTTACTTCCTCTGTCAATTTCTCCGCCATATCACTTGAACGGGCCGATGGCCAGCAGC
This sequence comes from Candidatus Anoxymicrobiaceae bacterium, assembly GCA_036508635.1. GTDB lineage: Bacteria > Actinomycetota > Geothermincolia > Fen-727 > Anoxymicrobiaceae > FEN-727. The sequence continues at coordinate 5,763 of DATCGY010000144.1, read as the reverse complement.
CCGTCAATGTAGGAATTGACGATGCGTTTCGTCGTACCTTCGTCGAACGGGTCGGCCCAGTGAACACCGAGACGCTCGGGGTATACTCCGGCCAGGGCCAGGATGTTCGAGAGTAATGCGAGACGCTTCCACGCCTGTTCGTTTCCGGTGCGGTAATGGCACTCGCCGATCTGGCAACCGAGCACAAGCACGCCATCGTACCCGGCTCCAAGGGCTTTTACGGCGAATTCCGCCTCCATCCTCCCGGTGCAGTTGAGCTTCATGAAGCTCGCGTGCTCCGCCACCTCGGGGGGCAGAAATGAACGTACCTTCTCTTCATCCGGCAGGCACCACCGGCAGTGGAACACCGCTACCCTGGGTTGAAACACGTCAGTATCAATTTCGGGTGCCCGGGTCTCTATTGTCTCGTCTTCTGTCTTCATCTGCCAGTATCACGCTCGCTAACGACCGGATTTACCAAAGAGAACGAGCACTCCCAGCTCGTTCGAAGGACTCTGCTGGATCGCGCTGTTGGTGCACACCGACGAGCAGGCTCCGCATCCGCGGCACTCGGCAGGATCGACCCTGGCCACAAGGCCGCGCGGGCCTCCGGAGACGATTGCTATCGCCTTGTTGGGGCAAACACCCGCGCATGCTCCACAGTGCATGCACACCCTCTCGTTGACCCTGGCGGAATATGGATTGGGCTTTCCGGTCTCGATGGCGAGCCGCCTGAGCGCCCTGACGACTTCAGAGATCCGAACGCCTTGTGGGCACGTCTCTTCGCAACGCCGGCACCCGGAGCAGAGCCATATGAAATCGGACGCCAGAAGCTCCTCGGAGTCGCCGATGATCGCCCTGTAAAGAAGGGAGCGTGGGGTTATGCCATCATCGAGTGCAGCGAAGATGGCTACCTTGCAAACGGAGCTGCACCTGGCGCAACCGTGACAGCAGCTTATGTCGAACTGCGTGTCTGAGGCCGCGGTGAGCTCCCTTGCGAAATCCTTGAGGGTCAGAACGACGCTAGCTTCTTCCATTTCCCACCATCAACGGAGTATTTCCGGGATGCCCGACCGGGCTCCCGGTGCTCCATCCTATAACAAATCATTCCATTTCAGTAGGGTTCAGCCACTCTCGGCCACCTGTGTCCGCCCTGCCGAAGTGCAGAGCAAACAATCACTATATCTCACACACGGGACTCATACTCCATGATGCACGACAACTGTTTCGAAAATGTAACAGTGACGCTTCAAAACGGCCGCGCCATGTCGAGACCTGATTTGCGCTACCGCTCCATCGGGCCCGCACTCCCACTAGATGTTGTCGGCGACCGCCTGGCAGGCCTTGAGGGTCTCCCTAGCCGGGTCTCCGAGCCCTTAGGAATGGTTGCGGCTAATCCCTCGAGAAGATCTTCTCCGCGAGCTTGTAGCTGGGGCACGTGTCCGCTTTCCACGGGTCCGTCGAGTACTTGATGCAACGCCTGCAGCAGATCGCGACCTGCGCAACTTGGTTTGTCATGAGCGCCGCGAGAAAGCCGAGGAACTTCTTCGGATCCCCCAGCGCGGCAATTGCGGGAAGCAACTGGAGGATCGCCACGGAACCTCCCTCGGCAATGATGCCCGCAGTATCGAGGAACCTGCCCGGTTGAGCCGAAAAGAGGCACGCGGCCCACTTTCCAAGGTAGTAGAAGTCGCAGGCTTTCCCGTAGTTCTCACACCGGGTGCAGATGAGGAATTTACACAGCGTGAACCAGGTGATGAACGCGGCCAGCCACACCGGAAACCATTTCGGCCGCCGTCGCGCCACCACGTAACCTCCGCATGCCAACATCCAGATGCCCGACCCTATCAGGAATTGCATCGCCCGCCTGTCGGGCTCCGGCCACTCGGCGCATTCCGCGCACTCGACTCCGCAAACCATGGATTGCCCTCCTGTTCCCTTCTGCTTGAGCCCGGGTCGCTCTTACCTCTTGAGCCGGGTCTCTCAGGCCCGGGTCTTCCCCCGCTTCTTGAGCCGGGTCTCTCAGGCCCGGCTCCGGGCGGCCTGGAGAGACCGCCCTCAAGTGTTTTTCTCAGGCCCGGCTCCGACCCTGCGATACTGAAGATAGCGCGAATCGGAACTGATGGGCAACGATCGGTGCGGCGCGATATAATTCTGGCATGGAGGTGGTTGCGATGGGTTCACCAGTATTCTTCGCCACCGTGGGCGGCCACGCGAAACAGGGTCCTCTCGACAAGATCCGCATGCTCTTCGAGGAAGCGGGGTTCGCGGACGTCGTAAGCGAGCGTGACCTGGTCGCGATCAAGTGCCACTTCGGCGAACCGGGATGCACAACTTTCATCCCTCCCGTTTATATCCGGAAGATAGTGGACGAGGTACAGAATCGTGGCGGACGAGCGTTCCTCACCGACACCGGGTGCCTCTATTTCAGCAGGAGGTACAATGCGCGCGACCACCTTGTGGTGGCCGAGGAGCACGGCTTCGGCCTGACCTCCACCGGCGCGCCTGTCCTTATAGCCGACGGCCTTCGCGGTACTGATGTCACACCCGTCGAAGTAAACCTCAAGCATTTCGACACCATCGATGTCGCGAGCGCCATCCACGACGCCAATAGTTTCATTGTGGCCACCCACGTCACGGGGCACGGCCTGACCGGCCTGGGCGCCACCATCAAGAACCTCGGAATGGGAGCCGCGGGACGCAGGATGAAGCTGGCGGTCCACAGCCAGGTCCGTCCTTCGGTCAGGTCCGAGCGGTGTACGCTATGCGAAGAGTGCCTGATGAACTGCCCCGCGGGTGCGATAAGCATTGAGAACAACGTGATCGTCTTTGACCATGACACGTGCATCGGGTGCGGCGAGTGCGTCGCGCTATGCTCGGAGCGCGCGATCACGGTACTGTGGGCCGGAGAAGCGCAGGAAGCGCAAGAGAAGCTTGCCGAGATATCGAGCGGAGTCCTTGCCAACAAGAAAGACCGTGTCGGGTTCTTCAGCTTCCTGATAAACGTTACACCAATGTGCGACTGCTGGAACTTCAGCACGGCGCCTTCCGTGGCCGACATCGGCTTCCTCGCCAGCAAAGACCCGGTTGCCATCGACCAGGTCGCCGCAGATCTCGTGATGAAATCCATAGTGATGGGCGGGCCGGAAGGCCAGGCTCCTGATGCAGTGACGCAGGAGACTTTCCTAGGCGCCCACGGAACCGCCTGGAACCGCCAGCTCTCGTATGCCCAGGAAATAGGCCTCGGAAGCCGCGAATACGATCTGATCCGCGTGGGCGACTGACCTCCCCTCCAACAGATGGGATCGGATCCCCGGTTGTTGCGCCATTGTTTTCAGGTTTAAGGGTGGTTCTTCCGATACCTTTGGCGATGAGAGTTCTGTTGGGAGGGACAGTTGAAGGAATCACTGGCGATTGCGATAGCGCTTGTCGCGGCGCTTCTTTTGAACTGGGCGATATACCTCCAGAAGAAGGCGGTGCTGGACCTCCCTGAGGTCAAGGCAAAGATCTCCTGGACGCTGGTCAAGGCGTTCATCACCAATAAGCCATGGATGTTGGCTCAGATCGTGAACGTTTCCGGATTCGCGCTCTATTCGGTGGCCCTGGCCCTGGCCCCGGTCTCCATCGTTGAGCCCATAATAGCCTCCGGAGTCGTATTACTCGCCTACCTGGCTATTAAGAACCTTGACGAAAAGCCTCGGCGGATAGATTACTACGCTATGAGCGCGAGCGTACTCGGCGTCATTTTCCTTGGTGTCAGTCTTGCCGAGGGCATCCCAAAAGACGTCCTCCGCCACCCCCTCGAGATATGGTTCGTGGCCGCGGGCGTCCTTCTGCTCGCCATAGTGATCCCGATCTTCATGAGGGGCGGCACGAACAATACCCAGGCCGCCGGGCTCGGCATCTCAGTGGGCCTGTTCTTTGGGATGGCGGCGGTGTTCCAGAGACTGCTGATGTTGAACATCGGACACAACTGGGTACTGGTAGGTGTGTTCATCGTCGCTTGCATAGCGACATATCTTCCGGCTTTCATCATACTCCAGGCCGCCCTGCAAAAAGGGATGGCGATGGTTGTTGCCCCTATCTACAACGGGCTGATGGAGTTTGTTCCGATCGTGCTGGGCATGGCGGTGCTCAACGAGGGATTCCCCCAGAGCAACGGGCTGAAAGTGCTGAGGATCCTGGCATTCGCGCTGATTCTGACGGGAACGGTGATCCTCTCCCAGAGGGCTGAGAGCGATGAATTGCCGGAGCCCGCGATTGCCGTGGAAGATCGCCCTGCCGAGACCTGAACCTCTAGCGTCGCCCGGAACCATCCGGCTTGGCAAGGACGGATTCTATGACCCCCATGAACTCCGCGTCGTCAAACGGCTTCCGGAAAAAGCCCGACGCACCGAGCCGGCGTGCCTCTTCCCTCATCTGCTCGTCGTCAAAAGCTGTAAGGAAGATGACCGGGATGTTGCGCGTCGTGAGCGAGTGCTTGATCTTGTCAATGGAATTGAAGCCGCCACCCGCCGGCATCCTGACGTCGAGTATGATGAGATCGGGCTTAGTCTCCTGGGCCTGTTTGAACGCTTCATCGCCGTCGTGGGCTCCAACGACCCCGTAGCCCGCCGCTTTGAGCCTGATGGTCAGAGCCGTTACAAGGTCCTTGTCATCATCCGCTACCAGTATCAGCTTCCGATCCCTTTCTTCAATCAACAAAAACCTCCAGGTCGGTGCCTTCGAGCTTTGCGCTTCGCGCGCTGCCCGAAGCAATCAGTGCCCGTACTGAGTTCCCTGGTCTGCGGCCGTGGCACTCGCGCGGTGCACCGGAAGAGCGAAGTGAAACGCGCTGCCCATGCCCTCCATGCTCTCAGCCCACAGAGTACCGCCGTGGGCCCTCACTATCTCCCTCGATATAGAAAGCCCCAACCCGGCTCCCTCCTCCACGTAAACCTTGTCTTTCTCGACCCGGTAGAACAACTCGAAGATCTTGCCGAGGTCCTCTGTGGGTATGCCTATCCCTGTATCCTCGACCGAGACGATGACCCTGCCCTCCTCCCTCGGCATGAAACCGGCTCTTATCTGTATCATACCCTGTTCGGTGAACTTGATGCTGTTGCCGGCGATGTTCGCTATCACCTGGGCAACACGGTCTTTATCGGCGTATACGGAAGGCAGGTCATCAGCGACCTGCACCTGGAACATCAACTGCTTATCCGCGGCCTGAGATTCGAGCTTGTCGGCGACGACGTCGATTATGTTCTTAATCGTTACGACCTCCATCCGGAGCTTGAAGTCTCCGGAGAGTATCTTATTCGCATCGATCAGGTTCTCGACGAGGCTATGGAGCCTGAAGCTGCTCCTGCGGATGACGTCGACATAGCCCCGCTGGTCCTCGGTCAGGTCCCCGGCGAGCCCCTCGAGAAGAATATTGACATACTGGTCTATTGCAGCCAGCGGTGTCCGGAGGTCGTGGCTTACATTGGCGATGAACGTCTTGTGGATCTTCTGGACTTCCTCGTCGGGAGTGATGTCGGTGCCGACCACCAGCCTCTCGACCTCACCCCTGCCGTTCCGTACGAACGCAGATATAAACCTGTAACTCTTGCCGTTCTTGAGCATCGCCCGCCACCTGGCGGAGCCTTTGCTCTTTACGCAGACTTCGCACGGCTCGGTCCGGTCGTAGAAAACATGGTGGCAGGCGCCACCCCTCTGACCCTCCCCGAATATCTCCTCGGCGGCCCTGTTCGTCCAGAGGATCTGAAACTCGGGGCTGACGATGTACGCGGGGTCGACAAG
>DATCGY010000143.1:0-4555 GCA_036508635.1 Candidatus Anoxymicrobiaceae bacterium | reverse complement strand
GCCGAAGGAAGTCGCATACTGGTCACTACGGAGCATCCAGCTTAAGCTCATCAAGATAGGGGCCAAGGTGATAAGCCATTCAAGAAGGACTATCTTTCAGATGGCCGAGGTCTCCGTTTCTGAGGCGCTGTTCGCCGCTCTACTGGAGCGTATCCACACACTCGCCGACGCGCCAACTTGATGAGTTCTGGGCTCGCCACAGGAAGAGAAGAAGCTGTGTTCAGCTGTCTCCAAAGATTGGTGGACGGACGTCTTGCAGGACACGAGGGGGCTACCGACGTGGTGATCGTCGGAATCGGAACGTCATCTGTGAAAAACGGTCGGGAGGAGCGTATGATTGCTATGTCAGGGAGGGCAAATGGGGAAATGTCAGTTAATAGGTGTTGTATCCAATGTCATGCCCTCTCTCTATCGGTTAGTTTGGATGTTGGAATAATATTGTGATTGACGGCCTCCCGGCTCGCGCGGGCGGCCGGCACGGTTCAAGCAGGCAGAAGGGCTGGAGAGGTTGATGGATAGCGATTGGAACGGGCCCGGGACATGGCCGAGCGTGAGCGTCGTGATCCCTACCCTTAACGCGGCTGGCGTCCTCGAGGGCTGCCTGAAGAGCATAAGGGCTCAACGCTACGGCGGCAGCCTCGAGATAGTCGTTGCGGACGGTGGGTCCACAGACGCGACTCTCGAGATTGCCCGCCGGTTCGACTGCGTCCTGGTGGACAACCCGCGCAAGACCGGTGAGGCGGGCAAGGCGGCGGGCGTCGCGGCCTCGTCGGGGGACGTGATCGCGCTCGTGGACAGCGACAACATCCTGCCGGACGATGACTGGCTGAGCCGCATGACGGCGCCGTTCAGCGACTCCGCGATCGCCGGGTCGGAGCCGATCGAGTACACGTATCGCCGGGGCGACCCGATGTTGACGAGGTACTGCGCGCTCCTGGGCATGAACGACCCGCTAGTGTTCTTCATCGGCAACTACGACAGGATGAGCGCGCTCTCCGGCAAGTGGACAGGGTTGCACATTGAGGTCGAAGACCGCGGGGACTACCTCGACATAAGACTGAAGCCCGGGGCGGTTCCAACGATGGGAGCGAACGGCTTCCTGGTGCGACGCGAGATGCTGAGCCTGCTGGCTGTCGGCGACTACCTGTTCGACGTCGACGTGGTGAGCGGCCTGGTCTCGAAGGGCCACGACCACTACGCCAAGGTCAAGACGGGCATCGTCCATCTGTACGGCAAGGGGCTGGGCGCCTTCGCGAGAAAGCAGTTGCGCAGGGTGCGTGACTACAGCTACTACAGTTCACAGGGAGTGAGGGCCTACGGTTGGAGCGCTCAGCAGCGCCGGGGAATAGTGAAGTTCGTCCTCTATTGTGTGCTCGTCGTTCCCGTCGTGGCGCAGTCGGTGAGAGGATACATGCAAAGACCCGACAGCGCATGGGTGCTTCACGCCCCCGCGTGCTGGATCACGCTCGCCGTCTACAGCTGGGGTTTCCTAGAGGCGAGGGTCAGGCCGCGCGAGCAGCGGAGAGATGGTTGGAAGCAGTGAGCATTCACCTGGAGGCGGCATGGCTTTGGCGGGATTGAGGGAGTATCTCCACGAGACATGGGAGCAGGCTCAGGACTGGAACCGTCTGGGCCTGATAGAGATGCTAGGCAACGGCCCCGACACCCTCCTTGATCTCGGGTGCGCGGATGGAGAGTTCACGTCGGAGGTGGCCAGGTCGATCGGCGCGTGCACGGTGATGGGTGTGGAGGTCGTCCCGGAGCTCGCCATGAGCGCCGCGGCCGGCAGCGACAGGAGGGTCGTTTTTGATGACCTCAACAACCTCGAGACAGTGAAGATATTTGAGAAAGGCATCTCGGTGGAGAAGCCCGTTTCGGATTTCGGGGAGTTCCAGTTGCTCCTCCGCGACGGCGACATCATCAGCCCGAAGATCGAGACCAGCGAGCCTCTCAGGAACATGTGCAGGCACTTCGTCGACTGCCTCGACACCAGGCAGAGCCCGACAACGGACGGCGTCTCCGGGCTGCAGACCGTAAAGGTCATTGAGGCCATCGAGACTTCGCTCGCGGAGAAAGGCTGCTATGTGCCCATCCAATGGTGATCTTGTGAGGCATGGGCGCAACGCGTTCATTGAGCGCGGAGTGATCTTGGGGCGCCTGCCGGACCGCAAGGTCGAGGTAACGCCGCTGACCATCGGCGATGATGCCAGAATCAGGTCGGGAACAGTCATGTACGCCTGCACGTCCGTCGGCGACGGACTCGAGACCGGGCACGGCGTTATCATCAGGGAGCAGAACGTCATCGGGGACGAGTTTCGTGTATGGAGCGGGACGGTCATCGACTACGGCTGCGGGATCGGCAACCGCGTGAAGATCCATTGCTCGTGCTACATCGCGCAGTTTACGGAGATCGAGGACGACGTCTTCATCGGTCCCGGCGTGACAATGACCAACGACATTCACCCTGGGTGTGGCAAGTCGATGGAATGCCTCAAGGGCCCCACGATCAGGGCCGGAGCGGCGATAGGTGGAGGGGTGACTCTTCTGCCACGGATCACCGTGGGTGAGCGGGCACTGGTGGGCGCAGGGAGCGTCGTCACGCGAGATGTCGAGCCTGGGACCGTAGTCGTCGGGAATCCGGCGAGGCGGCTTTGTTCAACACTTGAGCTGGAGTGCCGAACCGGCATATGTGACATGCCTTACGGGACTGAGACATGAGCGCAAAGATTCTGTTTATCCACCCGCCTTACCTGACACACGTAGTGTCGCCACCGATGGGCATCGGCTACGTCTCGAGCTACCTCAAGCGCGAGGGGCACGACGTGTCGCTGCTCGACCTGAACATCTCACAGGTCGGTCGCGAAGGTATCGTCGGGCGCATAAGGCAATATCAGCCGGACATCATCGGCGTTCCGATAATGTGCACGGGAATGGACCAGGTACGCGAAGTCGTCAGAGTGATCAAGCGGGAGTCGGACGTGCCTGTCGTTCTCGGGGGCTCGCAGGCATCCGCGCTGCCCGAGCACTCACTGCGCTTTACCGGCGCGGACTACGTCGTGGTGGGAGAGGGGGAAGTCACAGCTGCTGAGCTCGTCGCGGCGCTGGATGGCTCGGGTGACGTCTCCGGCGTGCTAGGGCTGGGCTTCCTGACAGATGGCGAGTTCCATATGAACGCCCCGCGGCTTCTGGTGAAAGACCTCGATTCTCTGCCGATGCCCGACTGGGACCTGATCGCCCCGAAGAACTATCGCATAGCGCCCATCCTGAGCTCGGCGAAAGCGTTTCCGATCGCTCCCATCGTTACCAGCAGGGGCTGTCCTTTCGACTGCACTTTCTGCGCGGGCAAATCGATCTGGGGAAAGAGCTACCGATACCGGCATGCTGTGCCGGTAGTCGACGAGATCGAGATGCTCATCAAGGACTACGGAGTGCGCGAGATTTTTATGGGGGACGACAACTTCAACCTGAAGACCTCCCATGCGATAGACATCTGCGAAGAGATCATGCGCCGCGGCCTCAAGTTCCCTTGGGCGTGTCCCAATGGCGTCAGGGTGGACTCCCTGACGCCAGAGTTGCTCGCGATCATGAAGCGGTCGGGATGCCACCTGGTGGGACTCGGTATCGAATCGGGAGACCAGGTAGTCCTGGACCGCGCGAAGAAGAGCCTCGACCTGTCGATCGTGCCACGCGTATGCGAGGAGATCAGCAGGGCCGGGATAACGGCTGTTGGTTTCTTCGTGCTGGGTCTCCCGGGTGATACCCGCACGACAATCGAGAAGACGATCGAGTTTTCAAAGGCCCTGCCGCTCAAGCGCGCGTGGTTCAACATCCTCGCGCCTTATCCGGGCTCCGAGATATTCGAGATATATCTGAAGGACAGGAACCTGGACAACCTCGAGTGGCGGGCCATGGACACGTGCGGAGACGACGTGGCGCAGATGTCAGGTGTCAGCCCCGCTGAGCTCGACAAACTGCAGAAGCGCGCGGCTTTCTCGTTTTATGCGCGCCCGAAGATCCTCTTCGATCTCATAATCTCCCAGCGACCGGCAACGATAATCTCGTTCCTGCGCACGCGTTTTTTTAAGAAGATACTGGGAAGAGGTAAAGATGCAGGTACCATTCGTTGATCTGAAGCGCGACTCTGCCCAGATAGCCGGCGAGATACTGGCAGCGGTGACTTCAGTAATAGAAGGCGGCAGGTACATCCTCGGGCCAGAGGTGGAAGCTTTCGAGAATGAGTACGCGTCGTTCTGCGAGACCGCGCACGCGGTCGGGGTGGCTTCCGGAACGGACGCGCTCCTGCTCTCCGCGATGGCGCTGGACCTCGGCCCGGGTGACCAGGTGATCGTCCCTTCAAATACTTTCATCGCGACATTCGATGCGCTCGCGCGCACGGGCGCTGTTCCCGTTCCCGTCGACCCGGACCCCGACTATTACACGCTCAGCGCCGCGGACGTTGCGGCGCAGATCACTGGTTAGACTCGCGCTGTTGTGCCGGCTTAGAAGAGCTTGCAGAGTTCATGCCGTTCTCCTTAGTGGCTCTGCAGACGGACAA
>DATCGY010000142.1:0-19572 GCA_036508635.1 Candidatus Anoxymicrobiaceae bacterium | reverse complement strand
TTGACGGCCTGGGTTGGGTGATGAGGAACCTGGGATTCAGACTCGACGAAGGCTACGGCCTGATGCATTACTACGACGTCGATCTTTCGCTTCAATATGTCGAAGCTGGATACCTCGTCTACACGGCGGCGGTCGAGCTCGATCATGTCGCCGAAGAAAAAGGCCGTTCAACTCGGGATTCCGGTACCTACCTCGATGCGATAGGCGGAGACGACGCCGAGTACTACGAGCGCGCACGGGAAAGATTCAGGTCCAAGTGGGGACATATGCTGCCAATGAATCGCGGCTACCGCGACGAATCGTACGGTTACAACAGGATCGAGGAGCTCAGGGAGCAGTACCGCCAGCTCGAGTTGTACGTGGGGGAGCTCAAGGAAGAACACGATGCCAGGGGCACCGAACTCGAGGAAGCCGCGGCCTACGCGAGGAGGGTGGAAATAGCGCTTGACGACAAACAGCAGGCGCTGCTCGCCTCGGGTGAGCTGGTTCGGGAGCTCGAGCGAGAGCTCGAAGCAACAAGGGCCGCGGTGAACAGCTCAGCTGAAGAGCTTGCCCGGGTCAGGGCTGAAGCAGCACCTCCCCACGGGGGTTTTCACCGGTTTCTCTTTTACCTTGGCCGTAACGGATTCCGCTGGACATTTGGCAGAGTCATATCGTCATCCCGCGCCAGGTTGCGACCCAAACAATAGCCATCCTCTCCCTCGAGGGGCCGAGCAGACTCGTTTGAGTCGGGTCGTGGGTTCACTGGGTCGAGCGGGGTCGCGTGTGTCGAAGGGTTGAAGAGCCTCGAGCCGCCGTAGCCCGGCTCCCTGTCGTGCACCGTTACGTGGATGCCCTGGCGGGCAAGGTTGATCGCGGCGACAAGCCCCGACATGCCGCAACCGTAGATCGTTACATCGTCACTCCTGCCACCCATTTCCATCCCCCCTTGGTCGCTCACCGCAACAATCATACCGTGGATCAACCCAGATTTCCCTCCCACTCGAGGGGAAGAAGATCGTTATGGGGAGGCCATCCCTTCGAGCATGAGGTCGACGAGGGCTTTAGTCCATTTCTCGTAGGCGACTTCGGGGTCTTCAGCCAGAGAGATTCGGCGCGCGCCCTCGAGAAGGATGGCATTGAGGGCAAAGGCGGTCTCTTCGATGACGAGGTCCTCCCTCAGGAAGCCCTTTTCTACGCCGTTCTTGAGATAGGCGGCCGTGGCCATGCCGAACAGCTCGAATCCTCTCTTTATCTTCTCGTTTATCTCCTCGTCGATGCCAAGCGATTCGTAGAATAAAAGCCTCGAGAGCTGCGGGCTCCCCATCATGAGCTCGTAGAGCTTTCGCCCGATGCGTACCAGCTGGTCGTGGTACTCCTCGAGCGTATCGGGCGCGTCGGGTAGCTCGTCGGTGAATACTCCCGCGAGCATCTGTACGACGCCGTCGATCACCGTCGAGAAGATGTCGAGCTTGTTCCTGAAGTACCGGTAGAACGTGCCGTGGCTCATGTGTAGCTTGTCGGCGATGTCCGATATCTTCGCGGCGTGATATCCCCTCTCCGCGAAAACCTCGTACGAGGCCTCCAGAATTCGCGCCCTTGTCTTGGCAGCCGCGCCCATTGCGTCCTTTTCCGTATCCGGTGCTCTTGTTGTTGACAATACTCTACCCCTGAGGAGGTAACGTTCCTAGGAGCAGTTGAAGGGCCCGAAGCCCGGAATGGCGCCTTTAACGTGAAGGTGCCCGGCCGCGAAGAAATTGCCGAGCCGTTCCGCGCGCTGCACACCGAAGAGGTTGATAGCTGCCGAAATAGCGCTCACGTTCGGACGGATAAACCTGCTCCATACCAGCTTCTTCGCATAGAAGCTCGCCTTGAAATGCCTGTTGAAGCGCTTGAACTCGGCCTCGGCCGCGTCGCGATCCGTGATCGCGAGCGCCGCCACCTTGCCCGTGACCAGCGCACCGGAAATGCCGAACCCCAGCAACGGGTCCATCGCCCCCGAGATAGTACCGCAGAGGACCGCGTCCCGCCAGAAAAGCTTGGGGTTTTCCGGCGAAGCGACCGGGGCGACGCCGGCAATCTGGTTCCACTCCTGGTGTTCCATACCCTCGTGGTGCGCCATGAAGGAGCGGTACTTCTTGAGATCTTCCCAGCCGACCGGCCCGAAGCTGAACAGCTGATCGTAGTAGTAGCCATTGACCGCCGAGAAGTAGCCATACTCGTTGACGCACTCGTCCCACCACAGCCATGCCATGTTGCCCACGGCCAGTTCGCCGCGCGACATCCAGCCCTCCCACTTGAGGTGAGGGATCCCCAGCAGGTCGTAGGCCGGGGAGTTGAGTCCGCAGGCGATTATGGTCCGCGGGGGAAGGTTGTCGAGATCGGCCTTTGTCAGGCTCGACCCGAACTCGAAGTCGATATCGAGCCCCTGGCACTCCACGTATAAAAGGGTGTCGAGGCTCGACGGCCTGCTTCCGCGCTCGACCGCGTAGACGCTTGCCACAGGCACCAGCAACCTGGTCTCGTGGAAATATGCGGGGCACTCGACGACGGGGTGAAAAACGCTCGAGATATCTATCCCGATGTACTCGGAGGTCCTGACCGGGTCGATAGGAGTCACGTGCGTCGACGGGTTGAACTGCCTTGAGCCGCCGTAACCCGGCTCTCTCTCGTGGACAGTCACGTGAAATCCCCGGCGCGCGAGGTTGATCGCGGCGACCAGCCCTGACATGCCCGCTCCATAGATGGTTACTTCACCTGTCGCATCGCTCATTGCTCTACCCCCATCTCCGACCAGCCAGGTGTGTACAGCTTGACCAGCTTGACCAACGACACCGTTATTACAGGCATCATAGTGAAAAAACCGATGAGCGCCACCTGGTTCATCCCGTTGAAAAACCAGTTCATCATAAGGAGCGAGATAGAGATAGCGGCGAACAGGAATATGTAGACCAGTAGCGGCACGACGTTTACAAGGCTCCCCGACACGCGATGAGGCTTCTGGAACAGCAGACAGAAGATGAAGATGACGAAGAAACCGACAAGCCACCACCCGACAAACGCGCCTATCGCGATACCGGGCTTACCGGTGAATTCCCCCCCGCGCGGCATTACCGGCAGCTCGCGGAGGAATGGACCGCCGGTCTGGTAGAAATACCAGGGCTTGACCCCGGCCGCCTGCATCCAGACTCGCGAGTTGGCAAACGGGTCGAGCATGACGTTCCATGCCGTCACGAGCGTTGTCGCGCTCGCCGCGATGAGAGCGGCCCATGCGGCCTTGCCGAGGATCGAGCGCGCCGGTTGCCGTCCCCTGATATCGAGCAGCCAGTCGATAAGCATAAACGCCGAGTATATGACGAGCGGCCAGGTGATAACGATTATCACGGGCACGCCCCCTATAGCCGGCCTGAGCGTGTTCGTGTATTTGTAGTGTCCGAACCACCAGGCGTAGTTGTGCCCGATGAACTCGAAGAACCAGGACAGCGACATCGTCAGGGCGAGGAATATGAGGGTCTGTTTCCATCCCCTCACGACAACCGAGTGCCACACCACGACGCCGCTCAGGACCAGCATCAGGAGCGAGACTCCGGCGGGCCTGAGAATGGGTTTGTGCATGGCCCAGGCGCCCAGGTATCCGATCAACGCCCCGGCATAGAGAACAATAAAGAACCCGAGGAGGGCTTTCTGGTCGCGGGGAAGGGCCTTCCAGTCGGCGACAAGCGACCTTCCGGCGCCGCGAGCAGGCGCCGGGCCTCCGCTTCCCGGGCCCGGCGCCTCGTAGAACGTGCTTGTCGTATCCATCAGAAAGGCCTCCCCGTGTCGCCTTTGAGGTTCTCGAAAGACTTATGCTCGCCGAACAGACGCATTATCCCGTCCGTCACCCTCGGTATGCACAGACCTCGCGCGATACTCGCCATCTTGATGACCAGGTTCGGCATGCAGACCTCGGCGTAGTTGTGCTTGATTCCTCTTAGTACGGCGTCGACGACCTCCTGGGGCTCGTACCACCTCGTGATGATCGGTACCCTTGAGCCCTCGAACATGCCGGTCTTTACGTACCCCGGGTTTACTATGGTAAAAGCGACGCCGCTCTTCTTGTACTCGTCCCGGAGGCCGTCTGTGAGCCCCTGGAGAGCGAACTTGGTGGCGCAGTATGCCCCGAGCTTCGAGACCCCCATCTTGCCCGCCGTAGAAGAGATGTTGACTATGCGTCCTTTCTTCGCATTGAGCATATCGGGGAGGAACGCCTGCATCATCCACACCTGCCCGAAGTAGTTGACCTCTGTCATGCGGCGTATCTCACGCTCGGTGAGCGAAGTGAAATCACCACCAACGACCACGCCGGCGTTGTTGACGAGTATGTCGACATTGCCCACCTCGTCACGCACTTTCAGCGCAAGCGCGAAGCATGCGTCACTGTCGGTTATGTCGTGCACGTACTGGTGTATCTCTAAACCCGGCCCCGATATCTCGGCCGCGGCCTCGGCCAGTTGGTCCGCGTCCACGTCCGTCATTACGACGCGGCATCCCTCCCGAGCGAAAGTCTCGACGTACTTCCGCCCCATGCCTCGTGCTGCCCCGGTCACCACAACCACCTGTCCGGTCAATTCACGCATGACTTACCTCCATTCAACGAGCTCCTCGACCATGAACCCGCCCGATGATAGTATAGGATAATGACATGTCATTACGCAATTGGAAAACTGATATTAGGCCGAGCGTTTTCTTGCAGAAGAGAGCGCCGCCTTATAACGTATTGTGAGCCAACCAGTTTTGTTCGTATTGGCTACTTGGGATGCATAGCTTGAAAGGTGGATCAGTAAGTGTCAGCTGGATTCCAGGTAACCGGCAGCGGTACATCCGCTACACCTTTGCCGTCCTGATGGAGCTAACGCTCCTGGAAGAGCGCCGGAAAACTGACGGCGAAATAGGACCTGAGTAGCCTCACATGACGTAGTTGATGACGTCCGCGTTCCTGTCGGGAGTCTCGGGGTGTTCCCCATCGGCATATCCAATAGTGACGGAACACACGTATTTGTAGCCGTCGGGAATCCCGATCGCCTGTCTGAGAGCGTTTCCTTCTTCCGACATGAAGAGGAAGGCCGGAGACGTCATCACGCACGAGCCGAGTCCCATGGCGGTAGCCGCCAGTGCGATGTTCTCCGCCGCCGCCCCGCAATCGATCTGGGCGAACGCCGAGTTCTCATCACCGGATATCATGATGACGGTTGGGGCACCGTAAAAGGTATTATACCCGGGAGTGCTCGCCCTTTCGACGAGGAACTCGATTCCCGAGGCAATGAGGTTTTCGTGTATGACGTGGACCATCCTGTCCAGCAGGTAAGGCTGCTGGACCACGGAAAAATGCCACATCTGCATGTTGCGAGCGTTTGGAGCGAGCAGGGCGGCGGACATTATCTCTTTTAGCTCCGCCTCTGGAACCTGCCCAGCTTTGTACTGCCTTATGCTCCTTCTCTGCTTGATCGCTTTTAGAGTCTCATGCATCGCCGACCACCCTTCCTCTTTCTGCTTCGTGCTGCACTCATTTTCTTCAGGCCGTATCACATCTTCTATGACTTATGCGTCTCACCTGCAACCTGAAATCTGAGGTACTTCTTGTCGGAGGCCGGTTGTTATAGACTTCTAACCCAAGGCGGTAGACATGGAGGTGAATAGGTGAAGAAGAAGAGGTCGACCTGGCGCTGGATGGCATTCGTATTCTTCCCTTTGTTCTTCCTGTCCAGGGCGCTTTACGACGTGTGGAAAGCGCTCCAGGGAGAAGAGGTAA
Source organism: Candidatus Anoxymicrobiaceae bacterium (assembly GCA_036508635.1). Taxonomy (GTDB): domain Bacteria; phylum Actinomycetota; class Geothermincolia; order Fen-727; family Anoxymicrobiaceae; genus FEN-727. The sequence continues at coordinate 13,805 of DATCGY010000142.1, read as the reverse complement.
AGCAGCTCGAGCAAGAGGGCATAATGCGCATGCCGTACAAGAGGGTGACGCACAAGATCACCTCGCGCGACGGCACCCGGCTGAACGCCAGCGTGTGGGTCCCCGAAGGAGAGGGTCCGTTCCCCGCGGTCATTATGGTCCACTCGTGGATGTTTTCCCGTTGGCAGTGCGACCTCCTCTACGCTGCCTCATTCGCCCGCCGCGGATATATGGTGCTCACTTACACGTGCCGCGGATGGGGCACCTCCGGAGACCAGGTTCACTGCGCCGCGCCCGACAAAGAGCTGTGCGACCTCGAGGACGTTATTGACTGGCTGGTCGCCGAGGAGCAGGGCTTCCCCGTTGACGCCGACCGCCTGGGCATGACCGGCATCTCCTACGGAGGAGGGCACACCTATCTCGCCGCGACACGCGATCCGCGGATCAAGGCCGCGGTGCCGATGAACGGTTGGACCGACCTCTTTCACTCTCTCGTTCCCAACGGCTGCTGGAAGCCCGCCTGGAGCATCGGATTGTTCGTCGGTGGGATCTGGGCACACCGCTTCAGCCCCAAGAACGACCTCTTCCGATGGCTCAAGACAACCATCATCGAGATGAAGCCCCGCAAGCTCAAGGACGAGCTGGACACCAGGTCCGCGATATTCGACGTGGACAAGGTAAAGTGCCCTATGTTCATCGTGCACTCCTGGAACGACGACCTTTTCGAGCCGAACCAGGTGCTCAAGTTCTACGAGAAACTCCAGGTTCCAAAGAAACTGCACATCTCCAACGGACTGCACGGGTTCGATCCCGCCCGGGGCGACGTGCCCGTTCCGAACCAGATATGGGCCGAGACGAGGCGCTGGTTCGACTACTGGCTCAAGGACGACCGCGATAACGACATCACTCAAGAGCCCGAGGTCACGTTCTTCCAGCCCTGGAACAGGAAGATGGGCACCGCCAGGCACTGGCCACCGGAAGGGTTCGCCGACGTCACCTATTACCTCGGCGGCATTGCGGCTGAAAACACCGGGACCCTGTCGCGGGCAATCCCGGAGGACGACCAGCCCACCGAGCTGCTCATCAACAATACCGTGAGCAACCTGCAGTCGTCGGGCCCGCCTATGTTCCGCCCCAACGTTCTCTGGAACCTGCCCATACCGGGAATCCCCTGGACGATACCCGGCGACAGCATCGCGTTCACCACTGGACCTTTCGGAAAGGACACAGCACTGGTCGGCATACCGAAGGCCAGGATATTCGCGACGTCCTCCACGACGGAATGCCAGTTGAATGCGCTGCTCTACGATGTCGCCCCGAAGGGTTTCTGCCGCCTCGTAACGCACTCGGCGATGATGAAAAGCGATATCGACGCCGGCGCGGTCGAGGAATTTGCCTTTGAGCTGATCGCATGCGCGCACCGTTTCAAGCCCGGTCACAGGGCGAAACTGGTGCTGTGCGCGTCCGACCCCTTGTTCGTGTTCCCATCGCTCAAGCCGTCGCAGTATCGGATCTCGCACGATGAGGGTCACCAATCGAACGTCACGCTGCCCTTGATGAAGATTGTCGAGTAACTCAGCAAGACAGGAGTGCCGTTCGCGAGGAGGGGTCGCAAAGGTCGTAGCGATCGTTCACCCGGAATGGTGACCGGGGCCTCACTCCAAGGTTGCATTCTCAGGTCGAGGTCCCCCGCGGCCGATTCAATACAATGGAGACGGCGGAGGATAATCGAGCGTGGTGTCCGCCGGGGCACGCGCGCGACGAGCAGCCGGGAGGGCGGGACGATGGCCTTCACGAGGAAAATTCGCAGGATTATCCTGGCTGCTCCGCGGTGGCATACATAGACACGCAGTACAGGAAAACCGTTAAAGCAGCGCAAGGCAAGCAGGTCATCGTTGAGACGGGTTGGCCCTCGGCCGGGCAAACCATCGGAGCGGCGGTTCCGGGAGCCGGCAACGCCGCGACATTCCTCAAGAACTTCGGGACCTGGGCGGACTCCAGGGGCGTGAAATACTACTACTTCGAGGCGTTCGACGAGCTATGGAAAGCGTCGAGGGAAGACGGGGTAGGTTCCCACTGGGGCATATGGGACCAGAACGGGACTCTCAAGCCGAGAATGAGCGCGGTCCTCGGCGCGCGATGATACTTTCCGACCGCAATACCCAGGGCCACCAGGAATCATGCGCGGTCCAGCAGCAACTCCATGAAGGCGTCGACACGTGTCTGGAACTGCGCCAGGGAGAACTTGTCGCCGTCCATATGATCGCCATCGAACATGATGCTTGGAATCGAAAGCTCGTCATGAAGGACTCTCTGGATATCCATCTGCCCCATTGATATGGGCTTGCAGCTCATGTTCGAGTGAAGGACGGCGCCGTCGACGTGATAGTCACGTACGGCTTTCTTTACCAGCTCGATCCGCTTGTTGAGCGATACGCAGGAGACGAGCGGGTAAGAGACGAGCGACTTGTACGCGATGCTCTCGAGCGGCTTTTCGGGGTCCATCCGCATGGTCCATGCCGAGCTGTACGTCTCAGCGACGACTACCGCGCCCCACTTCTCGAAGTAGTTGAACAGCCTCATGTTGTACCATAGCGGGATATTGTCCCAGAAGAGGCGTATCCTCTCGTTCGGGATCACACCCTCACCCCGCTCGACCTTGCCCCTCACCTCCTCGAGCACGTCGCGAAGGAAGTCAACGGCCACTCTGGTTCCATGCCTCGTCACCATAACGAACATGATCCCTATCTCGGCGGCCGAGAACGGGGCCGGCACCGCTTTTCGGGTTTCCATTATGTCGTCCCATATCCGGCACGCCTCGTCTGTGTATGCGACCGCTTCGCTCAACCTGTCCATATCAAGCTTCCTGCCGGTCAGGTCCTCGAGAAACCCGATCAGGCGCTCGATCTGCGTGACCCCGTAGCGGATGTGGTGCTCCCCGATGTCCTCCAGCGCCACCTGCGGCAGGTCGGCGCGGAACACCGGTACGTCAAAGTGGTCGCACAGTACCTGGAAGGTCTTCATCGTGGGGATGCAGCCCGCGCCGAAAGATATGAGAAAATCCGGCTCCGGCAGGCCGCCGAGCGGCTGGTTCTCCTCGTCGATGCCGTCAAGGGCGTACCCTATATTGTTCCTGAAGTAGCCGCAGAGGTCGCTCGAGTAACCCCGTTGCGCGGCGAATTCGAAGTTCTGCGAATTCGTGCCTATAGCGGCGCAGATCGGTGCCCAGTTCTCGGGGAATATGGGATGTATATCCATCGCGTAGAATAGCTCTATCAGGCCGTTCATGGGTGGTATCCACCCTACGGGGCGTCCCTCGGCTTTTGCCTTGTGCCCGTCGGCGTAAAAGTCCGCGATTATCTGCCGCAGCCCCGCGTTTGCCCTCAGCCTCTTGGCCGTCTTCCCCCTTCCCTCTCGAGGGGGGCGGGCCGGGGTAGGGGTGGAGTTTTCCCTGCTCATCCTGTCTCCATCATCTCAAAGAAACTCTCCAGGCGCGTCTGGACCTGGCCGGTGAACCCCTCCCCTTCCATCTCCAGGTGCAGGCTCGGAATTCCTGCCTCCTCGAGCACTCCCTTGAGAAACGGGTAGTCGGAGAGATGAGGGTCGCAGAACTTCTGGTGCGCGAACACCACGGCGGAAATCTCGAACGCATCGAGCGTATCGAGTAGAAAGCGCCTGCGCGATGGAAAATCCGCCCGGCTGGCGCAAGGCGGCCTCGCCATGTACCAGGAAGCCAGACGCTCGAGCAGGTCTCCCCCACCTGGCATGGGCTCACCAAGCAGGCGCAGCCCGAGGCAAGTGTCATCGGCGACGATATTGCATCCCGCGTCTTCTATGAAAGCCATTAGATGTATATCGGTGATGACACTACCCGTCAGCAGTATTCGCCGTCCGCGGCCACCATCCGGCTCCTTCCGCTTAGCCTCCTCGAGATACTCTTCGAGGTGCTTCACCATCATCTCAACTGGAAGGACCTGGCTGCATACGTTCATCGAATAGAGTTCTGCGTAGCTTATCGGCAGACCCTTCGACTTGAGACCATAGATCTCCAACATGTGAGTCCTGGCCTCTCCATACAACGCGATAGCGCTCTCCAGTGCATCCTCGGAGAACTCGTTTTGAGTAAACGATTCCAGCTTGTCGATCAGGATACGGTACTCGGCAACAGCGTACTCGAGCGCCTCGTCGATGGAGATGTAAGGAAGGCTTATCATGTGAGAGAACCGCGGCTCCAGGTTCCTCACCCAGATGTTGAAGAGTCCGCAGGTCGCGTCGCACGTATAGCAGTGAACTATGCCATCGAGAAAGTCGTAACGCCCCTCGAGGCCCATCGCCATCAGGTGCCGGACCGGCGGGCAGATATAGGACTGGAGCAAAGCATCGGCCTTGTATATATCATCAGCCTGACCCCAGAGCCTTATCGGGATCACCTCCAGCGAATGAAGAATCTCCACCGGGACATAGGAGCACAGAGTGCCGATGACCGGACGTCCGCTGCTGTTCTTCTCCTGCATCACAATATCAATACTACGCTCGATCAGCTCTTCAAAACTCACACTTGATTCTCCGACGTCAAATGCTGTGGGGCTTCGTCTCTCCGGCCGGGTCTCTCCCTTTCTTGAGCCCGGTCTCTCAGACCCGGCTCCAGGCGGCCTGGAGAGACCGCCCTCGAGTACTTTGGCTCGGAGCGGCTTTGGAAAACCGCCCCCGTATTATGTCATGACCTGTGATCGGGATTCATGAAGCAAACGGTATTGGGGCAGTAACGGCATGCGAGGTGACGGATACCGGCCGCGCTGGCAAGAGAAACGGCAAGGTAGAGAGCCAGGTAGCGGGTTCCCATCTTCCGTACCTGGGGCAGAGGGAAAAGGATGCTGGCACCCACGAGGCCGAAGTCGAGGTAGAAAGCCTCTTTGGTGAGAGGGTGCTCCTCGTCTTTGTCGTAGAGCATTGCGGTCCATTTGCCCATGATCGTCGAGCAGTCTTTTCCGTAGTACTCACACCTGCAGCAGATCACCTTGCGCACCACTGTCACGATCGCGACCCAGATGGCCCCGAATACCGGGAGCCGCAGGGGAGCTTTCTTCAGCAACGCATAAGTGCCCAGAAGCGCGGGAGCCTGAAACAGAGCTGTGGTCAAATACGAGGTTCCCCGGGGCCACGGAGACTCCCCACACTCCGAACAACCCGCCGCGGAACAATCCGGTTGGCCACTCGACGCCTGGCTATTGCTTTTCACGATTTCCTCCTCAGTTCCAGCCCGGTCGGACTCGGGCACGATGGTTCCGACGGTGTGCTTTCCTATTATCTCCCAAGGTTCGTAACCGCAAAACTTGAGCCCGAGATCGTTTATGTTGGTTACCCGGCCATCGCGGTGCGCGTGCTCAAATGCAATCGCGCCCGAAATGATAAAATTCTAGACGCTTCGAATTCCCCTTTCCTGCCAGCTCTTTTCATGCTCATGGCTAGTCTAGTCAGCTTCTTTGAGGGTGAACTCGAAGCATGCGCCGTTGTCGTTGTACGCGCGTATCGAGCCTCTGTAAGCTCTGACTATCCGCTCGACTATTGAAAGCCCTATGCCCGTACCGCGGCTTTCAGGCACCTTGAAGAACGCCCCGAAAACCTCCTTCTCCGTTCCGGGAGACAATCCTGACCCGTTGTCTCGAACCAGGTATCGGTGGGCGCCGTCCTGGTCGTCACCGAGATAGCGCACCTCCAACTTCACGCCTGCGTCGCCACCGTGCCTCAAGGCGTTCTCCACGAGATTTGTGAAGATCATCTCCATCTGGGTTGGATTGGCACAGATGCGACCGAGATCCTCGTCGACGTCGACAACAGCCTTCTTCTCCTCCAGCAGCCCCCCGAGGCCGGCAAGCACATCGCTCATCATGGCGCTCATATCAACATCGATCGGTTCGATGGGCTCCTGTCCGGCTTGCGCCAGTGAAAGCAACTCTTCAACCCTGTCGTAGACGTTCCTTGCATCGTTTCGCAGAATATCGATGAGCTCCTTGATATCGACGATATCCTTATCCGCCTCGGTAAGACTCTCGATCAGTCCAACGGTCGTAAGAATCGTCGCCAGCGGGCTCTTCAGGTCGTGGGAAACGGTGTGGGCGTAGCCCAGGAGCTCGTCGTTCACCCTCTGGAGCTCCTCCCCGGCTCTCTGGCGCTCGGTGACATCCCTGACGATGTTGATGGAGCCGGCAAGTTTTCCATCCCGATCGTGCAGCGGCGCCGCGCTCACCTCCCCTACGAACGTGCTCCCGTCATTGCGCACGAAGTTGAGGACCAGGTTTCTGACTATGTTTCCGTGCATCATCTCGGCGATTCCGGAAACCCCTTTTCCGCGGTCTTCCGGCGCCACATAATCCACCGGGGCCCTATCAAAGATCTCGGCGACATTGTCATAACCAAAAAGCTTGAGGGCCACTTCGGATACGTCGAGCACCTTCCCGTTGAGGTCGAATATCGCAACAGCGTCGGGGGACGCGTGCACCAGGGTACTGTACAATTCCTCGGATTCGCGGAGCGCCTCCTCCACCTCGGCCTGGGCCGTCTTGTCGATCACGACGTTGGTTATCGCCATGACCTCGCCGCTCTCGTCACGCAGAACCGCCCCCGTGACATCCACCAGCTTGATCTGGCCGTTCTTTGCGATGAGACGATATTGGTCCCTCACCACGTCCTCGCCCGAAAGGAGCCTCTGTATGTCTTCCGTCGCGGCTTGAAGATCATCCTCGTGGAGGATCCCCAGCTCGAGCACGTTCCGCCCGATCAACTCTTCGCTCTCATAGCCGATCTGCTCGCATGCCGCACGGTTCATACCTATCAACCTCAGGTTCCGGTCGTACGTATATATTGGCTCGCCCATCTCATCGTATAGGAGCCTGTAACGTTCCTCGCTTTCTTTCAACACCGAAAGAAGCCGCGAGCGCCCGATCGCCTGTCCCACCAGGCCACCCAGCACTTCAGCCGCCACCCTGGAGTAAGCGGGTATGTCATCGACGGTGTGTGACGCAAGGTTGAGGCTGCCCACGACCTCACCCTCGTACCGCAGTGGTACTACCGCGATGAACCGCAAGCCCTCTTTCTGGATCATAGGATCGAGATCCAGCACCTTTTCATATGTCGCGTACAAAGACTCTCCCTGCATTATGAGTTGCGCCGATCTGGTAGACGATTCGAGATGGCCGATAAACTCGACGAACTCGTCGGAGAGTCCCATATGGTGAATGAGGTCGAGTGCGTGCGTGCTCTTGTCGACCACGTATACACCGCCACAATCGAGCCCCGTGTCTTGCATAATCGAATTCAATGCAAGTTCGATCAATTGGACTATGTCCGTCTCACCCCCCAGCTCGATCGCGAGGTCGCGCTGGGCCTGGATGAGCGCCTCGGCACGCTTTCGGTCGGATACGTCCCTTGATGCCAGGACGGCACCTGTAAAAGCGCCATCGTCACGGTATAGAAAGCGTACGGCGGCCTCGACCCATATATACGTCTGGTCCGCCGTGTTACTGCGATATTCCAACCTCGCGGTCCGTGCCCCGTTTCGGACCGATTCTTCCAAGGTACGACGGACCTCCGGCAGGTCGTCCGGGTGGATCGCCAACGTCGAATCCGTGTTGATCACGTCTTCTTCTTCGAAGCCGAAGATCTTCTTGACCGACGGGCTAACGTATACAATGCGCCCCTTGCGGTCAATCTGCGTTATCGCATCGACCATGTTGTCCGTTATCAGCCTCAGGCTATACTCGCGCTCCTTCAACGCGTCGACGGCCCGTCTCAATTCGACGGCTCTCTCGATGCCCTCGACCAGCAGCGTCCCCATCCTGATGTCCTTGACCACGTAACCGGCCGCGCCAAGCTTGAAAGCGTCGGAGGCGACATGTTCGTCACCGTGACCTGTAATCATTATTACGGGTGGGTGCTCCTCGACGCCGGCTATCTCCCCGAGGAGCTCGAGCCCATCCCCGTCCGGAAGCTGGTAATCGAGGGTGACAAGGTCAAAATCAGAGGAGCCGAGGATCTCGCGAGCCGATTTGCAGTCATAAGCGACGCTGACATGCGCCTTTAATCTGACCTCGAGATGCGTACGGATCACCTGCGCGGTAACCTGCTCGTCTTCGACTACCAGTATTCGCAGACCGGTATCCGGTTCCAACGGAGGCGCATTGCTTTGGTCAGGCATGTTTGTTGTCCAAAAATATCGTTGGCCAACACTCCTCGCATCGACAAGGAATATTGACTTGATAATACGCCATTGGAAGGGGGGATAAAAGAAAGCCGCCGAGGGGGCTCTCGCGATTGGTTGGCAAGTGCAAACTCAGTTTACTGTCACGTTGAAGGTCTCACCGCGTTTCCACCGTTGTCCTAGTGGTACCACCCGTACTTCTTCACCGCGTCGACCATCGCTTTTACGTTCGCGGCCTTCGCGGTCGAGGGGACCTCACACCCGGACGAAAGGATGAAGCGGCCGTTCTTGCCGACCTTCTCCACGAGATTCTTACAGTACTCATCGACCTCGGACGGGCTCGCCAAGCAGAGCATGACAGGGGAGACGTCGCCCATGATGCCGAATCGGTCCCCCAGCACCTCTCGCGCGCGGAAGATGTTGGTGGCGCTGTCAAACTGGAAACATGTGCCCTCCGGCAGTCCCAGCATAAGCTCGAGGTTGGAGTCCCAGTTGCCATCACAGTGCAGGATCGGGACGATGCCCCGCTTGTCCAGGTACCGCGCGATGTACTCGAGGCTGGGGTAGGCCAGATCCTTAAACTGGCGCGGTGAGATGAAGTCGTTGGACGAGCGGTGGAGCAAGAGCAGGAAACGCCTGGTACGGGCGATCCTGCACAGGTAGCCCGCTGTCTTTGCCAGGCCAACCGCCAGCTTCATCGAGGCTTCCTCGACCTCATCGGCCCTGCGGCGCAGGTCCCTGCTGAAGTCTATGAGTCCGCGGGACATACTGAAGGTGTCGAAAGGCGCCTCTATGCTGAAACCGATGAAGGGTGGGATTCCCCGCATGCGCCATCGCTCCGACTCAGAGACGTACCGGACGGCCATGCGAAGCAGGTGGGGCATGAATGTCCCGAGCCAGAACCTGGTATCGGCCGGGACGTCATGCACGCCGGCCACCAGCTCGCTCACGAACCTCAAGTAGGGCAAGGCGATGCCGGCAAATCCATGGGACGATATCGCGGCGTAGCCGTCTTCGCCCATCAGCGTTTCGGCCTCGGGGAGCTGCAAGATTTGCGACTGCTCGCCACTCCCGGCGGGCCGTCCGGTCTTCATGCCGGTCCCGGCCCCATAGGTCATGTCGTAATCGGGAGCTTCCATTGTGATCGGTTCGGTATAGAAAGCGTCCCAGGGTCCAATCTCCCAGAAGCAGATATCCATGGCCCTGCGAAAGACCTTCATATCCGTCATGTAGTCATGGAATGGCGTGCCCGTGTAATGGGCCGCGAAGTAGTAGACAAGCGGGACGCACGGCACCCTGTCCGGCATTTCTCCGTCGAGCACCGCGGCAAGTCTCTCGGTGGCCGTCATGTATTGGGTCACGCTGCCCTTCTCCCTCCCGCTCTCCATCTCCATCCTCGCCTTGATGAATGGTTCACGGTAGTGGGGGTCACTTCGAGCCCGTGTACTTCCGCCACATCGAGTCGGCCATCTCGCGGTAGGCATCCGAGTAATCGCTGATATCGTCCGCGAACTCACCGATAACGACCTCGGCCCCGTGGTGGGTCGGTCTGGCGCCGCAGACGATCACGACGTCCCGTAGCACCTCCGGCAGGTCGATTATCATGCAGGGCCGGAACAGGTTTTCATCGTACGGCTGCCGCTTCCTTATCTCGGTAAATAGCGGCGATTGGAGGATTTCCTTCAGGGACTTATCCTTCACGTTATCCACGGCGAAGTGCGCGAAGACGCACGGCTCGGCGTCCCCGTTCGAGTTGATGTGGAGGTACCTTCCCCCGGCCAGGCATCCGCCCACCAGCGGCCCGTCGTTCCAGAAATCGGCGAGCAGAATGTCGCGGCTCGCCCTCCTCTTGACCATCTCCTCGCGCCTGAAGATGCGCTGCTCGGGCGTGGGCATGAGCTCGACACCAGGCTCCCTGCCCACCGGCACGTAATGGAAGTACCAGCCGACCACGCACCCCTTCTCCCGGTAATAATCAACGAACCTCTCGCTCACGATGAGCTCGTTGTTGTCTCGGGTCGCCGTCGCGCTGAACCCGAAGAACACTCCCTCCTCGCGAAGGTATTCCATTGCGCGGATCACTTTCTCGAACGTCCCGGCGCCCCTGCGCGCGTCGGTCTCCTCCTCAAACCCTTCCACGCTTATGCACGGGTACGCGTTACCTATCCGGGCGAGCCTGCGGGCGGTATCCCTGTCGATGAGAGTACCGTTCGTGTACACCTGAAACATTATGGAGGGGTGCCTCTCGATCACGTCCCAGAGGTCGTCGCCCAGCATGAGGGGCTCTCCGCCTGATATGACCGCGAAGTAGACGCCCATCTCCTCCGCCTCGCACAGGATTCTCTCAAAAGTGTCCAGCCCGAGGTCGGCCTGGCTTTCGTATTTGCCAGCGTAGCAGCCATAGCAGGACATGTTGCACCGCATGGTCGGGCTTATGACCAGCAATATCGGCGCCGGGAATCCTGTCTCCGCCTTGAACTTCTCTCGCCTGCCATCTCCCTTGACCAGGAGCTTCGTCAGCGTGCCCATCACCGCCCGCCGGACCGCCGGGGACTTCTGCTTGAGGTCACGCTTGGAGAGCAGGAGCGCGGTCTTCATGAACTCTCGCCCCTCGGGGTACTCGATATTGCGCAGGCCTTTTTCGCCTAAGTCCATGAGCAGTCGATCCGGTGTGACCCTCATGACGGCCAGACCGCCGGATACAGCGGCGCGTGCCAGACGTGTCTTTGCCGAACTATAAATACCTATTGCTTCCGACCCCCATAGGATTGACAAGCGGAAATCGCGTGAGAGCTTCTTCGACTATCTCGAGGAAAATCCCCTGCGTAATCCTGTGCCTACCTCAACAATAACCGATATTGTACCTTAATCCGGAATCCCCAATCTGCATTTGGCCGTTTGAGTCCAGCAGGGACGGAGTTGTTATCTACTGGAGTGATGGGCCCGGCAAGACTCCGCCCCACCGGAAGCAGAATCGGAACTTAGTCTCGTACAGCAGGTATCTGTTAGCTATTAAACCCCGTCAAGCAATGTGAACTCGAAGCATGCGCCACCGTCGCTGAAGGCCTCGATCTCCCCGCCGCAGGAGGACACGATTTTGGATACTATGGAGAGCCCGATGCCGGTGCCACCGCCCGGCCCTGCGAGGAATGGATCGAAGAGCCTGTCCATCATCGACTCGGGAATGCCGGCCCCGTTGTCGCGGACCATATAGCGATGTATCCCCGGGGCCTCGTCGCCGAGGTTATGCACTTCCACTATCGGGACGGAAGCAGTGTTGTGCTCAAAAGCGTTACGGACAAGGTTCGAGAAGACCTGGTAGACGTGTGTCGGGTTGGCGAGCACGATTCCCATCTCGTCGTCGAAATGCAGCGAGCCTCCGCGCCGGCGCATCTCGGCCTCGTTCTCGTCCGCTATCTGCGACATCACTTCCTTGACGTCTACGGGTTTCGCCTTGCCGTCGGCCTGGTTGGAGACCGCGAGAGCGAGGAGGTCGTCTACCAGGTCGCAGGCCTTCACCAGGCTCCTGTGGACCACGGCCGGCAGTTCGCTTACCAGGTCCTGGTCGATCTCGCCACCAGCCTCGCTGACGAGCTGGAGGAACACCTCGCACCCGGTCCGCGCGGCGGCCAGCGGAGCTCTCAGGTCGTGCGACACGGTACGGGCGAAACCCTGGAGCTCCGCGTTAGCCGCGCGAAGCTCTTTCCCGATATTTATGAGATGGGTGATGTCGATTATGGTCGCGATCCCGGCGGGTGCTCCCTGGTATTCGATGTCCGCGGCCGAGAAATCAGAGAAGCGGTGCTCGCCGATCTTCGTGACAAACGGGAACATGTAGCGGGTAGGCACTTTCTCGCCTCGCTGGCGGGCCTTCCCGCGCTCTTTCACTTGTTCCCTGAAACCCGGCTCGGCTACTTCCCAGAAATCCATCGAGAGCAGCTCATCCCTGGTGTAGCCGGTCATCTGCACCACTGCGTCGTTCACGTAGACGAACTTGTTGCCCTGGTAGATGATCACGCCCGCGGAACCGCTTTCGGCGTGCTTCCTGAACAGCTCTTCACTGTCCTTCAATTCTTGTTCGGCCTTCTTGCGCTCGGTGATGTCGCGGAACACCGCCAGCGCGCATGAGCGTCCCCTGTATATGATCTGACTGCCGCGCAGGTCGGCATAGAACACGCTTCCGTCTTTCCTCATGCACGGAATATCGCGGGCGTCACTGGTCTCGCCCTTGAATATCATCTCGAACAGACTGAAGATATGACCGAGCTCGTCGGCCGGGTGGATGTCTGCAATACCCAGGGCGAGTAGCTCGTTCTCGGAGTGGCCGAACATCTCGCACGCCGCTGCGTTGGTCCTCACGAACCTCCGCGTCTCATGGTCGGCGACCAGGACTCCGTCTATGATACCCTCGTAGACGTTCTTCAGCTCTTCCCGCGACTCGCGCAGGTCTGCCTCCGTGCGCTTGAGCGCGGCCTTGGCGAGAGCGCTCTTCGCCTCCTCGACTATCATCGTGGACATCCGCTTGTCCTTGACGACGTACCCGGACGCTCCAAGCCGGAAAGCCTCCACCGCCGTGCGCTCGTCCCCGTGACCGGTCACCATGATCACGGGTGGGGGGTCATCGTTGGAATTGATCTCCCCGAGGAGCTCCAGGCCGTCTCCGTCGGGAAGCTGGAAATCCAGGGTGATGAGGTCGAACGCGGACTCGGCCATCTTCTCGCGCGCATCTTCGCACGACCCGGCAGTCTCCACCTCCGCACCGAGGTTATGCTTGAAAAAGGAAGAGAGTGTCAGAGCTTGTACTTTTTCGTCTTCGACGATAAGGATGCGTAGACCCGATAAGCGCTCCAACAGATCCTCCCAGCCGCGAGTTAACCTGTTACCATTATATGCGCTTCCAGAATGCCTGCTACGAACAAACTGTAACTTGCGACATGACTTGCGATATATTCGCGACAAAACTGGTGACAGGAAAGGGACCGGGTTACTTCCTCTTTCTCTTTTTCGGGTCCTCGGTGATCTCTCGGAAGAGGTTCGCGACCCTCGCTTCGTAGAGCATCGCCAGGATACTAACGAAGCGAATCGCTTCGGGTGGAGAGAATTGGTAGAATCATGGCATCAGTAGGTCTATTCGAGAAGTGCCGGTCTTGTTCTCCAGCGTGTGTTGAGCTCAACTTCAAGTGACCGCACGAAGCGTTCGGCGAGATCGAGTCGCGCAAGTCGGTGTCCGACCTCTACGCGCCGGTCAGCGGGACCATCAAGGAGGTCAACGCCGCAGTACTGAACGCCCCGGAGATTATCAACCAGGACCCGTACGGGGCCGGATGGAGCGCCAAGGTAGAATTCGCGGACAAGAGCGAACTGACAGGCCTTCTATCCACCGGCGAGTACAGGGAACTCCTCTGTGTTAAAGAGGGCTAGCCGCTCGGCTTCGCTTCGGCATTTGACTGTTCGAGTCCAGCAGGGACGGAGTCTTGTTTAGCGGCAAGGAGGATCGAATGAAGAAGGCTACTATTCTTGGATGCCTGGTTTTGCTGGCGGTGGGGGGTGTCGTGGTCGCTGGGTGCGGGTCTGGCGGGAAGGGGTCGAGCCTAGAGGGTGTGTACAAGTTTCAAACTGGCAAAAGCAC
>DATCGY010000141.1:0-5921 GCA_036508635.1 Candidatus Anoxymicrobiaceae bacterium | reverse complement strand
GAGCTCGTAGTTGATGGTGCACGGCACCACGAAGACGTCGGGGTTCTCGCGTTTCGCGCGCAGGTTGTGGATATAGGCGTCGAGCCCCATCCCCAGCAGGCCCATCTTGAGCTTGCGCTCGACCGCGCCGGAACGCGTTCGAGTGCCGCCCGGGAAGAACATGTTGTGGTACCCGAGCTCGATGGAGCACCCGGCGTACGTCTTGAGCACGTCCTTGTAGAGCGCCGCCTTCTTGCGCCGGTCCACCTTGTATGCACCCAGGTTGTGCATGAAGAACCCGAGCAGCTTGCTGGAGAAGAGGTTCATCCCCGCGCCGTACGTGAACGGTGGCAGGCCCAGGCGATAAAGGGCCCAGCCCAGCATCACGCTGTCCAGGTGGCTCTGGTGGGTCGCGACCAGCACGACGGTGCCCTTGCCCGCGAGGTCTTTGAACGCCTCGATCTCGCCCTGCAGTATGAGCTGGTCGTCCATGGAGTCGAACCCGCGGGGCAGGCCCTGCAGAAACTTGAGCGGGCTCATGGTGTTGAGCAGACCGGTCAGCGCGGTCGGCATCATGCGAGTCGCGACAGCGTACACGCGCGGGTCGAAGTGCCCGGAGACCTCGAGCGCGAAGTGGTTTATCAGCTCTCCCAGCAGCTCGCGCTGCTCCCCGGCGGAAGCTTTGCGGGCGCGCGAGTAGATCTTCTTGTAGTAAGGGACGAGGCTCTTGACCTCGTCTTTGTCCTTCTCGGTGCGAAGCCGGAGGCGCTCCTCGTAGAGCGTGTCGAACAGCGCCTGCTCGACCTTGCGAGGGTCGCGGGCGTAAGTGTCCATGACCCTGTGGGTCACCTCTACTACGGCCCGTTCCTTGTCCCTGTCGTCCATGCGCCGCTCCGCACCCGAGGTGGATTTATCCCGGAAAGGCCTTTTGGTTGGTCGCTGTTGCGTCTCACCCGTGCACTGGATTATACACCCGCTCCCCGGGGCGACATCTAAGCTTTTTCGGGCCGCTCGAGCGAGCCCGCAGGCGAGGGCATCATTTCGCAACGTTAGCGGCGCCGCGATTTGCTAATATGTAATAGAGGAGGACGTATCTTCTCCCTGGCCCGGGTCACGGCGCGAGGGTCCCCGCCGGGCGAGCCGCGCGGACGTGGTGCGAATGTGAAAAAGGGAGCCTGGTTATGCTGGAGACGCTGGACATAGCAGAGGACCTCTCGAAGCCTTCGGAGCGGATATCCGCGATAAGGGCCGAGGTGCTGTCCACCCCTTACTCCATCTGCCTCGAGAGGCCCCGGCTGCTCGCCGAGTTCCGCCGGTCGGAAGAGGGCCGGGCTGCGCGCGCGGAGCACCCGCTGGTCAGGCGCGCGATGGCGCTCGCCTACATGTTCTCCCACCGCAAACCTCGTCTGTACCCGGACGAACTCATCGTCGGGAATATGACTTCCAAAAGGATCGCGGCCAACTATTACATCGAGGGTGGCACGGTCAACATCCTCGAAGATATCTGGCGCCTCGACCGCAAGGCGACCGTCATCAGGATGGACTGGCCCGAGAGGCTGAGCATGCTCTACATCGGGCTTCGCGACATCTTCAGAAGCGTCGCGGGCAAGGCTCTGCTCCGGCCGGGACGCATCGGGCACTTCCTGGACTTTTTCAGGGCCAAGCGCTACTTCATCACCGAGGAGTCGGGCATAGCGCACCAGGTCGGGGACTACGGTATGGTGGTGCGCGATGGCTTGAGGCGCGCCGACGAGGAAGCCGCCGCGAGGCTCGAGTCCGGCACTCTCGCCGACGGCACGCCGCTGGACGAGGATAAGAAGGCATTTTTCCGCTCGGTCCGTATGACCATCGAGGGCATCAGGCGGATGGCCGGGAACCTCGCCGACGAGGCGGAGCGCGAGGCCTCCAGGCCGGATGTATCGCCGGAGCGGCGCGCCGAGCTGCTCGAGTCCGCCGAGGCCTGCCGGCACGTTCCTTACGAGCCGGCACGGACCTTCCTCGAGGGGCTCCAGGCTGTGTGGCTCGTCCACGTCGCTCTAAACCTCGAGGACTTCGAGCAGGGCCTCTCGTTCGGGCGCCTCGACCAGATACTCTACCCGCTGTACCTCGCCGACCTCGCGGCGGGACGCCTGACGCCCGCGCGCGCTGTCGAGATACTCGCCAGCTTCGGGCTCAAGACGTGCGAGACGATGCCGGTCTATTCGGAGCGCGTCGACCAGTTCTTCAGCGGCGCCGGCGTGGCGCAGGCGATAACCGTGGGCGGGACCGACGCCGAAGGCAACGACGTGTCCAACGAGCTGTCGAGCCTCATCCTCGACTCGTACGCGCAGATCCGCACCCGCGAGCCGGCGCTGCACGTCCGCATCCACCCCGGCTCGCCGCCATGGCTGATGGAGAAGGCGGTCGAGGTCATCCAGCTCGGGTGCGGCAGGCCGTCGCTGCTGGGAGACCCGGCGGTCGTAAAGGCCCTCGAGAGCGCGGGCATGAGCACCGAGCACGCGCGCGACTACGCGGTCATCGGCTGCGTCGAGATGGCGAGCCAGGGCCGCACCTACAACTCGTCTGACGCGGCGCTGTTCAACCTGCCGCTGTGCCTGGAGCTCGCCCTCAACGAGGGACGGCGTTTCCCCCGCGTGGGGCGCGACGAGCGGCGTACGCGGATGGGAGCGGCGACCGCACCGGTCGCATCGACGCGCACCTTCGACGACGTGGTGGCGGCGTTCCGGGCCCAGGTGGGCGACTCGGTCGGCGAGATGGTCAAGGTCATCAACTGGCTCGAGGAGGTCTACCGCGTCGAGAGGCCGACCCCCGTGAACTCCATCATCACCGACGGCTGCCTGCGCAGCGGCAAGGACGTCACCTGGGGCGGGGCGCTTTACGACCTCACCTCCATCCAGGCGGCGGGGCTGGCCGACGCGGGCGATTCGCTCTACGCCATCAAGAGGCTGGTCTTCGACGAGAAGCGCATGACCCTTCTGGAGCTGGCGCGCATCCTCAAGGACGACTTCCGCGGTCACGAGGAGCTGCGCGCCGAGGTCTCCAAGAAGTTCCCGCGTTACGGGAACGGCGACCCCGACGCGGACGCGATGACGCAGCTCGCGGCCGACGTCTTCACCGACGTGATAACGTCGCACCGCAACACGCGGGGAGGGCGCTACGTCCCGGGATTCTACTCGATGACGTGCCACCTGGGGTTTGGGCGTGTCACCGGAGCGCTGCCCGACGGGCGGCACGCCGGCCAGCGGCTGTCGAACGGACTCGCGCCGGTGGACGGTGTGGAGCGCTGCGGGCCCACGGCGGTCCTGAGCTCGGCCGCCTCGCTGGACAGCAGCAGGTGGAGCAACTGCTATGCCCTGAACCTCAAGTTCGACAAGCCCGTCGTCCAGGGCGAGAAGGGGCGCGACGTGCTGACCGGGCTGTTCAACTCGTACTTCGAGCTTGGGGGCATGCAGGTGCAGGTGAACGTCCTCGACGCCGACATGCTGCGCGCCGCCAGGGACGACCCCACGGTCTGCCCCGACCTGGTGGTCCGCGTCGCCGGCTACTGCGTCTACTTCAACGACCTCCAGCCCGCGGTCAAGGACGAGATTATCGAGCGGACTGCACACGGGGCCGCCTGACAACAAGGGTCGTTTAAGAAGACGATTCTCAAACCCAAGCGCGGTTTGCGCGGCGTTCCGCGATTCAGTATCCTGTCAAAGGAGCGGCCACGTAGCTCAGTGGATAGAGCAACTGCCTCCTAAGCAGTAGGTCGTCGGTTCGAGTCCGACCGTGGCCTCCAGCCAGTTTGTCCCATTATGATGCGGTATCTAGCTATTCAATCAAACTCGTTGCTTGACCTGCTGAATTCACCCCACGCCACCTATACGCCACCATTCTTGGCCGCAAATATTGTTTTTCATGGAAGATATAGACGAAGAAGACACCATGACATGGAACTCTAAATACGACTCGTACTATCTGTTTTTCGCTCGTGCAGATACGCCAGCTTACCGTCGGCACCCGAGACTAGTTGATCCGCCTTCTGAAGCGCCCCACTGATGTCTTCCTGGAGAAGGTGAGCGTAAGTCCCGAGAGTAAGGGTTGGCGTCGAATGGCCGAGCGCGTGTTGCAGGGCACGGATCGACGCATTGCACTCGAGCATCAGGGTTGCGAACGAATGGCGGAAGCTGTGGATGTTAACCCTCTTCAGACCTGCCTCTTTGAGTGCCCGCTGCAGTTCCTTATAGGCGTTTGACTGATCGAGCGGACGCGAACCGTTCAGCGAGAAAACAAGTTCATCGGCTGCAGGGTTTCCCTGGGCTCGGCAGTGATCCTCGAGGATGGCTTGCAGGTGTGGCATCAGCTTCACGGCTCGTCGGGAGGACCTCGTCTTAGGCTCCTGGAAACCTCCATGGATGTTCCACGAGCGCTCGACAATAATCGCTCGATGCCTGAAATCGATGTGCCGCCAGGCCAGCGCCTGGGCCTCTCCCAGCCGAAGACCGGAAAAAGCTAGAACCGCGAAAAGCGTGCGTTCCGGTTCCTTCGTATATTGGAGCAGCCGGTCGACCTCCCGGTAACCCAGGCAGTCTACCT
Source organism: Candidatus Anoxymicrobiaceae bacterium (assembly GCA_036508635.1). Lineage (GTDB taxonomy): Bacteria > Actinomycetota > Geothermincolia > Fen-727 > Anoxymicrobiaceae > FEN-727. The sequence continues at coordinate 1,364 of DATCGY010000141.1, read as the reverse complement.
CAGGCCTCTGTATCCGCGGCTTGTTGATTGAGCGGCACGGACACTTGTCGATCAGCTCCCACCTCTCGGCCTGGTTCATGCATGCACGGAAGTAGCGGTACGTCTTGTCTATATTCACTGCCGAAAGGCTCTCATCAGAGAGTTCGTTTATCCACTCCTGCACCGACAATGTCGTGATTTCGGACAGCGGCGTCGAACTGAAATACGGAAGAACATGATTCCGGAAAGTGGACTGGTAGTCCTTGTTGGTGCTTGCCTTGAGGCTTGTGGATTTTGATCTGATCCAATCAGCGTAGAAATCCCCGAAGGTCATTTCGGGTGAGTTCTTCTGACCGAAGGTTCCATTGGCAAGTTCGTTTTGCACCCGTCGGGCCGCCGCATTTGCTTCCTTCTTGCGGTCATACCCGCCGAGTTGCTTCTGCTTCCCGTCGACCGGGGCCACTAGGTAGTATCGGACCCTGCCATCCTTGAGTTCCCGCTTCCTGATAAATAGACTCACCGAGCTTCCCCCCCCATCAAGACACTGCTTTATGTTCCTTGGACTCATAATAGCCGGGAGCTACCACAAGCGTTGGCATTACTAATTGCCACGTTCTTCGTACCGCTGGTCCCAAGCGTTAATGCCGTTCCTTCCCTCCCTATGGATACCCCGTAGCGACTCTGAAATCTAGACGGTTTACACAAACTCCAGAAATAGTTGTTGCCCCTGGTTTCGCTCGGTTTCTCCTGGTTTGAAAGTTGGGAAAACCACCTTTACACGCACGGGTGAGTGCCTGAAGAATCAAGGAGTCGGGTCACATTCGACCTGACCGGCGAGACGGATGGATGGGTCACAATTACCAGGGAGGTCCCAGAACGGACAGCATAGTCTTGACGACAAACAACGTGGAGATGCTCAGGATGCTCTCCTGCCTCAGGGTGATGACCGAGAAGCAGATATGCGCCCTCTTCTACTCCAAGCACGACTCATACGACCTGGACATGCTGAAGGCCAGGAGGTCTCTGAGTCCCCGTATAGCAGAGTTCGTGAAGGCGGGTCTGATAGAGAAGGCGGCCATACCCTCGGTGAACAGGATAAACCGGCAGGGTTACCTCCTGGGACCCGAGGGGGCGAAGATCTTGAAGGACATAAGGGAGACCGAGAGGATGGAGCACCCCCGCTGCCGGCAGAGGCGCTACAACGACATACTGGTCCACTCGCGTCACGACCTGGCCGTGAACAACTTCCTCACTAACCTCATCATGCTCTCGCGCCTTCACCCCTGCTTCTCTCTGGTCGAGTGGCTGGCGGATAGAGACTGCCGCTTCTACATAACAAAAGGCCCGGAGCCAAAGATACTGGACCCGGACCTCTTCCTGCACGC
>DATCGY010000140.1:0-17143 GCA_036508635.1 Candidatus Anoxymicrobiaceae bacterium | reverse complement strand
AGAACCCGCTGAAGACGATAGTGGCGCTCCGCGAGCGCGTCTTCCGCGACGAGCTGGCTCCGCTGCCGGAGCACGAGACGCTCATCAAGTCGATGGAGAACTACGAGAACCCATGGCAGCAACCACGCGCCCGGCGAGATGCCTGGATGCGCAAGATGAAGCTGCCCGACCCGCGCAAAGAGAAGGTCGATACCCTGTTCTTCGTCGGGTGCACCCAGGCGTACGACCCGAAGCTCCAGAACATCGCGCGCATGACTGCCGAGATACTGGAGGCCGCGGGCGTCAAGTTCGGCGTGCTCGGAAAAGACGAGCTGTGCTGCGGCAGCACGCTGCTGCGCATGGGCAACTACGACGCCTACGAGAAGATGGCGCAAAAGAACGTCGAGCTCCTCAACAGCATCGATGTCGACCGCATCATCACGTCGTGCTCCGGCTGCAACTCGGTGCTCCGCGAGGAGTACGAGGAGCTGGGAGGGCTCGATGCCGAGGTCATGCACTCGCTGGAGCTGGTCGATGAACTCATCCAGTCCGGGGACATCATGCTGAAGAACAAGGTCAACCGCAAGGTTACCTACCACGACCCGTGCCACCTCGGGCGCTACACCGGTGTCTACGACGCTCCACGTAGCATCCTCGAGGCGATACCCGGGATCGAGCTCGTCGAGATGCCGCGCAACCGCGCCAACTCCTTCTGCTGCGGAGCCGGCGCAGGCGTGCGCACGGCCTACCCCGAGTTCGCGGGCTGGGTAGCGGGCGAGAGGGTGCGCGAGGCCTTGAGCACCGGGGCGGACACCCTGGTGACCGCGTGCCCGTTCTGCGAGCAGAACCTCGGCGACGTCAAACAACCGAAGATCGAGCTTGTGGATATCCTCGAGCTCGTGCGCGAGTCGATGGGATAGGGGGCGAGAAATGGCTATCAAAGAGATTGACCTGACGGTCAAGGAGCTCTACGAAGAAGTGTACACGGAGCTCAAGAAAATCGTCGGCGAGGAATGGGTGGAGAACGACCCGATGATCCTCATCGGCTACTCGCGCGACCAGAGCCTGGAGACCGCACACAACCCCAACCTGGTTGTGCTGCCGGAATCCACGGAGCAGGTTTCGAAGATACTCGCTGTCGCGTCCAGGAGCGGCGCGCCGGTGGTCGCCTGGTCGACGGGCGGCAACACGGGCGGCGGTTGTATTCCGCAGCGCGGCGGCATCATCTGTGACATGAGGCGCATGGACAAGGTCTTCGACGTGGATGTCGAGAACATGTCGGTGAAAATCCAGCCTGGCGCGACGTTCGGAAAGGTCTACATCGAGGCCGAGAAAGTCGGGTTGCGCAACGCGGTCCCGAGCGCGCCGGCGTCGGTGTCGATGCTCAGCAACTACCTGGACAAGGGCGTGTTCCAGGTCTCGAACAAGTACGGGGTGGGGACCGACTCGATACTCGGTCTCGAGATCGTTCTGCCGGACGGCGAGATAGTCTACACGGGATGCCTGTCGCAGGACAATTACGGCAGCATCTGCGTAGAAGGCCCGGGCCCCGACATCAGCGGGATATTCCACGCCTCCATGGGCACCATGGGCATCTGCACGCAGATGGTCGCCCAGCTCTATCCGCTGCCCAAATTCGAGGACATCGTCCCGTCCCGGTGCGACGAGGACGACATGGAACGGGTCACGGAGTTTCTCCGCGAGATCGCGCGTGAGGACTGCACAATCGAGACCATCCTCTTCCAGGACACGTACCTGGGCATGGGAATCACGATGAACCACGATGGCGCGGAGATCATCCGCCCGCAGCTGCCGCGTCACAACGCCATCGTCTACATCGGCGGAGAGACCGAGGAAGAGATGGAGATACGGCGCGAGCAGACCATGGGAGTTCTAGAGCGCACCGGCGTCGAGCTCTCGCCCGACACGATGCTCGAGCTGATGAAGAGCCTCGTCCCGTGGGAGCGCTGCTTCAAGATAATCCAGGTGACGCCGCGGGTGGAGCGCATGACCGGGTGCTTCGAGCTGTTCTGGTTCAACATCGCAATGGACCAGGCGCCCGACATGGCGCGCCACTTCGAGAAACTGACCAGGAAAAACTTCGCTGACACGGACCCGGAGAAGAGCGACCGGCCGTATCCGTACGAGCTGGCCACGTTCTATCTCCAGGCTCTCGAGTTCGGTCGCAGCGGCATGCTCGAGATGGACGCGTATCCCAACCAGGGTGAGCCCGAGGGCGTAAAGCGAGGGCTCGCGATGGCCCGCGACGCCATCCCGTTCATCCTCCAGAAGGGCGGGCAGTTCGACCGCCCGTACGGCGGCGAACAGTCCGGCTTCGGATGGGCCCAGTCCCCGCTGCTCGGGACGTACTTCGAGCTGCTGAAGGGACTCAAGCATCACGTGGACCCGTACAACATAATGAACCCCGGCCGGCTGGGAATAACAGCCGACCAGGCAGGCGTGTAGGCCTCTCGCAACAAATGGGGTCGGGTCGTGTAAGGCTAAAATCGAAAAGACCTTGCGAGGTACCAACCGCAAATGTGTAGCCCGACCCCAGGAGTTGCGTTAGAAGCAAATCGAGGGGGGGGTAGCTCTTGGATCGCGAACGTTGTCAGCTCGAGATCTCTCCTGCGACCTGATTCGCGGTTCAGGGGCCGGACCCCCGGCGAGAAAGGAAACTCGGCATGGAAAGTGTATGGACGCTGGAGATCGATGGGGCGGTTGCAGTGCTTACCATGGATAAGCCACCCTTAAACCTGGTTCACCACGAGAACATAACGGAGATGGGCGAGAAGCTCGCCGCTTTACGCGAAAACCCCGAGGTCGGGGCGATCATCCTGACCGGAACCGGGCCGGCGTTCATCGGGGGTGCGGACATAACGCAGTTCCAGGCGCTCGACGCCGTGACCGCCAAGTTCGGACTCGCCGCCGGCCAGAGGGTGCTCCGCGACATGGAGACCCTGGAGAAACCGGTCATCGCGGCGGTGAACGGCTTTGCGTTCGGGGGTGGCTGCGAGGTGGCTCTCGCGTGCGATATACGCATCTGCAGCGAGGAAGCGCGCTTCGGCCAGCTCGAGATAAATTACGGTATCATGCCGGGGTGGGCCGGCACCCAGCGTCTGACCAAGATAGTCGGACTCGGCAGGGCTAAGGACATTGTTCTTACAGGCCGTATCGTTGAGCCCCAGGAAGCTCTCATGATGGGGCTCGTCACGCAGGTTGTTCCCGCGACTGAGCTGATGGAAAAAGCAAAGAAAGTGGCACGCATCCTCGCGGGCAAGGCGCCGATCGCGATGGCGCTTGCCAAAGAGATGGTGAACGCCGCCGCGGAGTGCTCGATCCCACTCGGTGGAGCGTTCGAAGCCGCGGCGTGCGCGATAACGATGAGCACCGAGGATTGCATAGAAGGCGTGAGGTCGTTCATCGACAAGCGCAAGCCCGAGTTCAAAGGCAGGTAGATACGCGGATTCATTGACACGGCAACAGGACAGGTCGTGCATCGTGCGCCTGGTAACTATAACCAGCCCGACAGTCAAAACGCACGACGCACGACCTGGGAGTCAGGAACCCTGGCCCGCGATTCGACCCGACACCCCGCGGTAGGAAGCCGGGCCGGGGGTCCGACTCTAGCATAGACGTTGCCTTGAAGCACCTGACCCGTTCCGCACAAAGGACAGGGCACCGACCCAGGCTAAGCCGGGAGGGAAGATGGACGCGAGTGAGCTTGAGAAGATGAAGCGGGAGAAGGAGCGCTGGGAGCGCGAGATCCTTGCCCCGGCGCTGGAAAAGTCACCGGAGCGTGCGGACTCGTTCGAGACCGTGTCCGGGCGAGTGGTCGACAGGCTTCACGGGCCGTGGGACCTTGCCGACCAGGATTATATTCGCGACCTGGGGTTCCCGGGCGAATACCCGTTCACCCGCGGCGTCCATTCGACGATGTACAGGGGCAAGCAGTGGACCATCCGGCAGTTCATGGGCTTCGGGGATCCGGATGATTCCAACAAGAGGCTCAAGTTCCTGATCGAGCACGGTGCGCCCGGTCTCAACGTCGCGTACGATATGCCTACGATCCACGGACTCAACAGCGACCATCCGCTTGCGCTCGGTGAGGTAGGGCGGGACGGCGTCCCGTGCGATTCGCTCGAGGACATGGAGAGGCTCTTCGCCGATATCCCCCTGGCGGATGTGAGCACTTCGCTTGTCATCGCTCACCCGCCTATCCCCTCGATGTACTTTGCGTTCGCAAAGCGCCAGGGTGCCGATTTGAAGAAACTGCAGGGGACGTTCCAGAACGATACGTTCTGCCGGGACGTCGCGGCAAATGTAAGGGTGCTTCCGCGGAGGGCGGAGTTGAAGCTCTGCACCGACGTGGTCGAGTACTGCACGCTCAACGTCCCCAGGTGGTACCCGGTAAGCATCGTCGGTTACCAGATACGGGAGAAGGGGTGCACCGCCGCCCAGGAGCTCGCTTTCACAATATGCGAGGGCCTGGATTTTGTCAGGTCGTTCCTCGACCGCGGACTCGATATCGACAGCTTCGGTCCGCGGCTGTCGTTCATGTGGAACGCACACAACGACTTCTTCGAGGAGATAGCAAAGTACCGTGCCGCGCGCAGGCTATGGGCCCGCATCATGAAAGAGCGGTTCGGCGCCCGCGACCCGCGCTCCATGATGGTGAGGTTCCACACGCAGACGGCGGGTTGCTCACTGACCGCTCAGCAGCCGCTAAATAACATAGTGCGCGCGACCATCCAGGCCCTGGCGGCCGTCCTCGGCGGCACGCAAAGCCTTCATACCGACGCCTTCGACGAGGCACTCGCGCTGCCGACGGAGGAATCCCTCAAGATCGCCGTGAGGACTCAGCAGATCATCGCCGAGGAGTCCGGCGTGGCCAACACGGTGGACCCCATGGCGGGCTCTTACTTTCTGGAGAAGCTCACCAACGACATGGAGGAAGAGGCCGTAGAGTATATCGCGAAAGTCGACGAACAGGGCGGCATGCTCGAGGCGGTAGAGAACGGCTACATACAGAGAGAGGTTGCCAGGTCCGCCTGGCGTTACCAGAAGGATATCGAGAGCGGCAGCAAGGTGATAGTCGGTGTCAACAAGTACATCGACGAGCAAGAGCCTCAAATAGACATACTCAAGATCAGGCAGGAGACGGAAGACGCTCAGAAAGAGCGTATCGCGAGGCTCAAGGAGCGCCGCGACGAGACCCTGATGCGAGACGCCCTCGACCGGCTCAGGGAAGCCGCCGAGCGCGATGAGAACCTCTTCGAGACGACCATGACCGCGGTCGAGACCTACGCGACCCTGGAAGAAGTCTGGGACGTCTACCGCGCCCACTACGGCACCTTCAAAGAATCCACCCAGCTCACCGAATCCGCCTAACCCTCCCTATCTTCCCCCGAATAGTTGGTTTACGACGCAATACCCCAAGCTTGTTTTCTTTTCCATGGACTGAGAGACTTCTGTCCATGCGATAGGGGAGGCAAATATGATGACATCCCTTGAAGGCAAGGTGGCGCTTGTCACGGGTTCGTCACGCGGAATCGGCAAAGCCATAGCACTGTGCCTGGCCCGCCACGGAGCGGATGTCGCGGTCAACTACAGGGCGCGGGGAGACCTCGCTGAAGAGGTCGCGAGAGATATCGAGAATATGGGTCGCACCGCGATTGCGATAAAAGCCGACGTTGGTGAACGCGACGAGGCGGACGAGCTTTTCGGCCAGGCCGTTGAGTCGCTCGGCAGGCTCGATATCCTGGTCAACAACGCCGGCATCTGGGAGCCTACACCGGTGGACGACCTCGATTCCGAATTGCTCGACCGCATGATGTCCACGAACCTCAAGAGCGCGTTTTACCTCTCCGGCAGGGCGCTGCCGCTCATGAAAGAAGAGCGGTGGGGACGCGTGATAAACGTATCGTCCGTGACGGGGGTGGCGGGCTTCCCCGGGAGCAGTGTCTACGCTGCCACGAAGGCCGCTCTCATTGGCATCACCAAGTCGCTTGCCCGCGAGGTCGCTCGTCACGGTGTCACGGTGAATGCCGTAGTCCCGGGCTTCATAGAGACCGACCTGATCAGCGACGTCGACGAGGAGATACAGAAGAGAGTCATCCCCGCGATACCGATGCGCCGGTTGGGTAGGCCGGAGGAGGTCGCGGAACTCGTGGCGTTTCTCTGCGAGCATGGTGACTACATGACGGGACAACTCTTCACCGTCGACGGCGGTTACACCATCTGAATCTCAGTAACCGCACGAAGCCGGCTGAACGATTGACCCGCGTTTGACGGGCGCCATTATTGGTCATAAAATGACTACGTTCAGTCAAAGGTCACGGTTTCGAGGCGGGACCTAACCACAGGCGCGTCTGCCGCGAATCGACGAGGGAGAGTTCATACCGCATGAGCACGCTTGCCAGGAGAGAGAAAGAAAAGCAAAAGCGCAGGAACGATATTATCGATGCCGCCGAGACGCTCTTCGACGAGAAGGGTTTCGAGAGCACGACCATCCAGGAGATAGCTCGCAAGACCGAGCTTAGCAAGGGCACCATATACCTCTACTTCAAGAGCAAGGACGAACTGCTGCTCGCTGTGTGCGTCAAGGGCATCGCCGGCTTTCGCGAGGAGCTGGAGGAAGCGGCCAAGCGAAAGCGAGGGCTCGAGAACAAGATAAAGACCGTGTACCTCGCGTACATCGATTTCTTCCTGGAGGTCCCGCACGTGTTCCGGGTGCTGCATGACACCTTCACCGAACGCCTCAGACGCAACCTTTCACAGGACGCCATCAACCTCATCAACTGGACCATCGTGGAAGCGGTGCGCTTCGGCAGCCAGTTTGTTCAGCAGGGCATCGATTCGGGGCTGTTCCGCGGGGACGTCGACCCCTACGCCTTCAGCGTAGCGGCGTGGCAGTTGGCAACTTCACTGATCGACCTGGCAATCCTCAACGACCCCGGTGTCATCGACCGTGACTCCCTCGAGGAGATGTTCTCCAAGTCGATCGAGCTGCTGATCGACGGCCTCAAGGCGAAGGCGCCGAAAGCAAAGACCGCGAAGAAGTCCGCAAAGAAACCCGGTAGCCGCCAGGTACGAGCCTGAGCGATCAAGCGGAAACCCCATATATTCTTGCGCCCGGTGCGTTAAGCTGTCGACCTGCCCTTAATGTATTTGACAATCACTGAACTCGGTCATAATATAACCCCGTTCATTAGTGGCCTCCCGGCGGGAGGTAGGGTTTGACGCAACCCGAGCGGTACCATTTGCCTACTATCACTCGATATCAACATTGTCGGGGCGGACTATCTCCATTCAAAGTCGGTATACCGATTCGCTGACGTAAACGACGGCGGCACGCCACGTGCCATCCATTTGACAAGTACCCCTTTTGGGGAAAAGGGGCTTGGAAGATCTCAGTGTCGGAAGCGGAAAGGAGATGTGCATTGCCGTATTTCAACAACATCCAGGACCTCTATGACGTGGCCGACGAGCTCTTCGGCAAACTGTCCGAGGACAAGAAGATCAAACAGAAAGCGCTAGACTCCAAGCTGATAGTGCGATTCGTCTATCAAAACCCTGACGGGGAGCTGTGGGTCGACTGCACCGGCGACGACATAAAGGTGGTGCCGGGCGCCTGCGAGCTGTCGCCCGACGCGACACTCACCATGGAAACCGACGTCGCGCACCTGTTCTGGATGGGAAAACTCAACCTCATCAAGTCGCTATCCAACGGTGAGATACAGTCCGAAGGCTCGATACCGAAGATGCTGAAGATGCTGCCGGTCATAAAGCCTGCCTTTAAGATCTACCCCGAGTTGCTCAAGGAAAGAGGCCTCGAGTCCATCCTCAACGTCGGTTGATCGCTCCGCGCAAGGCCCGGGCCGGGCGGCCGGAAGCCGCCGCAGGTGGTCTCCGGAGCTGACAGTTTCATCGTGTATAACGGCGCATGGAAGCCAGGGAGGTGTTGAGCTTGGAAGCGGTCGAAGTCAAAGAGAGTTCGCTCGTGGTCGCGGAGGTGCGTAGGCTCATATACAGCGAGGAGGAGCGGTTCTCCACGGATGCTGATGATATCGTGACTTACCTCGCGGACGCCGGCGACGTGGACAAGATTCTGGCCATTGTGAAACCCCGCAGCATGGAGGAGCTGGAGGGACTCATCGGGATGGCCAACCGGAGCGGCACCGCGCTCTACACGCCGATGCCGTTCGGACTCGAGCCGCGGCGGCCCGGGATAATCGTGGACCAGTCGCTCATGGACAGGGTCTGGTCGCTCGACCCGAAGCGGTTGTTCGCCGTTGTCGAGCCGGGGGTGACCTGGGAGCAGCTCCTGCCACAGGTGGAAGCGCTGGGCCTGAGGATGGCGCTGCCGGCTGCCGCCCGAAATCACAGCGTGCTCGGCACATACCAGGAGAAAGACATCGTGCTGATGTCTTCGCGATATACGAACAAGCAGATCTCCAACCTGCACACGTTGCTGGCCGATGGCCGCGACTACAAGAGCGGGTCTCACGCCAACCCTTCCGCGGAAAGCAACTACATCAACTGGCGCGAGGACGGGGGGCCCAATATCTCCCGACTGATTCTGGGCTCGCATAACATGTTCGGCCTCTCCTACAAGGGGTTCGTGTACCTGTACCCGTACTTCGAGGCGCGAAAGGTGACGGTGCTAGGGTTCTCCGACATGCGGAGCGCGCTCAAGGCCGCACAGTTCATTTCGCGACGCGAGATGGCGGTCGAGTGCCTGGCCTTGAACCAGGCCAAGGCCGAGGCGGTCACCGACGCGAAGGTCGGGGCACCGTGGGTCACCGTCGCGGCGCTGGAGGGGTCGGCCGACCTGGTCGAATACTACAGGAAGCGCATTGAAGATGAGCTGGGGTCCACCAATGAGCTTAGCGAGCTCGCGCCCGCGTTCGAGAAGGCGCTGCGCTCGCCATGGGACGCTCCAGACGGGACGGTCGGCTTCTACACGCTCTTCTCAAAGGTCGAGGAGTTCGACCCGATCGTCGGAGCCGATGCGCCGCGAATGGTAATTCCGGTAAAGCGGGGGGCTTCGGTCTACAACCATTACGAGCTGCCGAAGCGGCCCGGGATGGGCACGTTCGAGAAGCTGCTGGACGCGGGGGCTTTCTTCTCCAGCCCGACCGGCTCGCTGGCGCACGCCATGTACGAGCGCACGGGCAACTACGCCGGGCTGGTCGAGATCGCCAAGCGGCGCATGGACCCGCACGGCATCATGAACCCCGACCAGGTAATCCAGGGGGGTGATGAGTGATGTCGAAGTTCAACCGCGATCCGTACGACCCGCTCCTGCAGGTGCAGAAATGGGCGTACCGCTGCAGCAAGTGCTCGCTGTGCAAGTACATCCACGTCTACCAGGGCGAGTACGAGGACCCGAGGTTTGTCGACATGTGCCCGCCCGGCAAGAAATACCGCTTCGAGGCGTACTACGCGTCGGGTAAGCAGGATATCGCTCGCGGCCTCATCACCGGCCAGCTCGACTATTCCGAAAGGCTCCTGCACGCGCTCTATACCTGCACCGAGTGCGGGGGCTGCATGTCGAATTGCGCACCGTATTCGGGCAAGGATCCCCTGAAGACGATCACTGCCCTGAGGGAGCGGGCGGTGCGTGACGGTGAGGCTCCCCTGCCAGAGCACGAGCCCCTCTTCAAGTCGATCGAGAACTACGGCAACCCGTGGCAGGCCCCCAGGCAGAAGCGCGCCGCCTGGTCGAAGAAGATGGGCATCAAGGACGCCGAAAAGGACAGCCCGGAGGTACTCTTCTACACGGGCTGCACGTACGCGCTGGACGCGAACCTGAGCGACACGCTGAAGCTCTCGGCGCAGCTCCTGCAGAAGGCGGGCGTCGACTTCGGCGTCCTGGGCGAGAAAGAGCTCTGCTGCGGGTCGACGGTGCTGCGCATCGGGGACCGCCCGACCTTCGAGCGGATGGCGCGGGAGAACATCGAGATGCTTGAAGGCCTCGGCGTCAAGACGATAGTGACCGGCTGCGCGGGCTGCTACTCGGTGCTCAAGGAGGAGTACCCGGAGATACAGAAGCCGTCGTACAAGGTCGTCCACCTCGTCGAGATGCTCGCGGACCTCGTGGGCAGCGGAGCGCTCAAGCCCGAGGGCGAGGTCGATATGAAGCTGACTTACCACGACCCGTGCCACCTCGGGAGATACTGCGGCATCTACGACCCTCCCAGGGAGATCCTCAACGCCATCCCCGGGCTCGAGCTAGTCGAGATGCAGCGCTCGAAGGACAACGCCTGGTGCTGCGGCGCCGGGGCCGGGGTCCGGACCGCTTTCCCCGACTTCGCGCAGTGGGCCGCCGAGGAGCGGCTCTTTGAGGCTAAGGAGAACGGGGCCGAAGCGCTCGTGACGGCCTGCCCGTTCTGCGAGCAGAACCTCAGGGGCGCGTCCGACGGGATGGAAGTCAAGAACATCTTCGAGCTGCTCGCCGGCTCTGTCGGCGTGGGGGGTGAGTGAGATGGCAGTCAGACCGTACGATTCGACCGTCGAAGACACGGTAGGCGAGGTGCTCGAGCTGGTTAAGGGCGTAGTCGGCGAGGATTGGGTTACCGACGACCCGGCTATCACTATCGGCTACTCCAAGGACAACAGCTTCGAGACGGCCAAGAAGCCCCACATCGTGGCGCTACCCGAGAACACCGAGCAGGTGCAGGAGATAGTCCGCATCGCCGGGCGTTACGGCATGGCCGTTCAGCCGGCCTCGGCCGCGATCAACTGCGCCGGAGGCTGCATACCGCAGCGAGGCGGGATACTGCTCGACCTGCGCAGAATGGACAAGATACTCGAGATCGACGCCGAGAACATGACCATCACCATGCAGCCCGCGGTCCGCTTCGGGGTCGCGCAGAACGTGCTCCGCCAGCAGGGGCTCTACGCGGTCAATCCCTCGGCGCCGCACACCGCCGGCGTCGCGACCAACCACATGGACAAGGGCATCGGCATGCCCGCCAACAAGTTCGGGGTCGGCCCCGACCACATCGTCTCCATGACTTTTGTGATGCCCGACGGCGAGATACTTAAGACGGGCTCGAGCGCCCTGCCCGGCGCGGAGAAGGTCTGCGTCGAGGGCCCGGGGCCCGATATAAGCGGGCTTTTCCACTCATCTATGGGCATCTTCGGGGTCATGGTCGAGATGATCACCCAGGTTTACGAGTGGCCGAAGGTCGAGGTGCTGAAGGTGGCGCAGTTCGAGACCGAGGACCTGAACGAGGTCTCCGAGTTCTTCTACAAGGTGACCCGCGAAGACTTCGTGAACGAGTGCTCCCACCTGCAGGACAGCTACTTTTCCTGGTTCGCGACCGAGGACGACGAGGTGGGCGCGGGCGTCGTCGAGTACATCCCGCGGAACAACGCCATCGTCATCATGGGCGGCGAGAACGAGGAGGAGGCGCGCCTCAAGGATGAGCAGTTCCTGAGGCTGGTCGAGCGCAACGGCTACGAGCTCATGGATGATTCCGTAGTGGACATGCTCTCCGACATGATCGGGGACATAGCCTACGAGTGCAAAGTACTGCAAAGCACGATGAGGGTCACGAGGTTCTTCGGGTCGTTCCAGGTCGTCTGGTTCAATTCGAATCTAGACAGGGTTTCGGACCTCCACAAGAAGTACCAGAGGCTTGCCGACAAGCACTTCAAGGACACGGACTGGCGCAACTGGCAGGTGGCGTACCCGCCCACCGAAGTCACGGTCTACACGCAGCCACTCGAGTTCGGGCGCAGCGTGATGCTGGAGCTCGACTTCTTCATCAGCTTCGACGACTCGGAGAGCGTGAAGCGCGGCCTCGCGTTCGGTTACGACGCCATCAACATGGTGCTCGACGACGGCGGCCATTTCGACCGGCCGTACGGAGGCTCCGGCAGCTTCAACTTCGGCACGTTGCAGACGCCGAGGCTCGGCACCTACAGCGAGCTCCTCGGCGAGCTGAAAGCCGACATCGACCCCAGAAACATAATGGCTCCGGGGAGGCTCAATCTCCCCGTCGACCCCGCTTGAAAAACCGGGGGTCAGACCTGTTTTTTCAAGTGAGGCGCATCGCAAGACGTGAGGCATCCCGGCGGCACGGAGCGCAATCCGTGCCACCGGCCGCCGGGGCACTTCTCTTACCGGGTTACCGACCTTCTAAATCGGCAAATAAACCATATATTTCGCGGGTTTACATGGCGTATGAGCGCCCTCTTAATGATAGAATTATCGTTGACTGTCGGGTCGGGAAGGGAGGCGGCTTTGAGGGTCATGGTCAAACCGCTCGAGTGCACTGGCTGCAGCCTGTGCGAGCTCGCATGCGGGTACCATTGGGATGAGGCGTTCAGCACCATCTCGTCAAGCGTCATGCTTTACCGCGCCGAAGAAAAAAAAGACTACATGGGCGTCATCGTAAAGACCGAGGAGGATCTCTTTCTCGGCAAGCCGGAAGGTCCTGAGGCGGTTAAGCTCGGGGAGCTCCAGCAACGCTCGGGATCCGGCGGAGGTGGAGCATCGGCTAAACCAATTCTTATCAGGGAGGCTTGCGACCTTTGCGAGAGCGCCGGGATCGAACCCCAGTGCGTCTCGATCTGCCCGCAAAACGCCCTCTATCTCGAATAAGGAGGCCTGCCATGGATACCATGTACTACGGTGACGTATTGGTCGTAGACCTCAGCGCGGGCAAGACCGAGCAAGTCGATTTCGAAGAGCTCGACAATGTCGGCCCCGGCCTGCCCGCGGGTTTGGCGCTCTACGATAAGTACTCCGATTCCGACCCGCTCGTCCTGGGCGCCGGCCTGTTCGTGGGAACGCCCGTGCCGGCGGCGTGTCTCGGGTTTGTCATAGGAAAGAGTCCGGTGACCGGCGAGGTAGCGGTCTCTCCCCTCAGCATGTTCGCCGGGGCCGAGATGAAGCTCTCGGGTTTCTCCGCCGTCGTGATCAAGGGGTCGTCCTCTAAGCCGGTCTATCTCTGGCTCCACGACGGTGTGGCCGATATCAACAACGCCTCGTCGCTATGGGGCCTCGACACGTGGCAGACCACCGACGGGATACGGCGCGACATGGGCGAAAGTCTGATCCAGGTGATATCCATAGGCACGGCCGGGGAGGCCGGGTCGGCCGTCGCCGCTTACTCGATCAATTACTGGGGGTCTGGCGATAGCGCGGGGCTCGGTGCTGTTATGGGCGCCAAGAATCTAAAGGCCATAGCGCTGCGCGGGCTTGGGATGCTCGACGCCGAGGAGCCCGGTGAGTTTTACGATGAGGCTTGCGAGCTGCTCTCCAGTGCCTCTACCGGCAGGGGATTCAAAGAGATCTGCGCATCCCTTGACGCGGACGATATAGATGGATGGCTCAAGCCGATGGTACACAGGTACCGCTCGTGCTTCGCGTGCCCAAACGCGTGCGCGACGTTCGTCAAGTACAACGAGCCCGCGTCGGTGATGGAGCCAGAGGGCGTTGAAGAGCCGGGCATGCTGGTGATAGACGCCGCGGCCGCGCTGTGGCTCAAGTCGGGAGGCTGGGAGGCCGAGCCGGCCTGCCGCGCCATGGAGGCGATGGCCCGTGCCGGGGTCGACCTTCTCAGGGGCGCGCGCGAACTCTCGGCCAAGCCGCTTGTTGACCCGTCAGCGATCAGCGCCGCGGTCAAGGAACTCAAAGGCTCCGAGAATGCCGGGTGGCCAGCGGGTGAGCCCCTGGAGTACGGGTTGTTCGGGCCATGGGTGCCGCCGCTGGGTTCCCAGGACGAATGGCTCGCGGCGAACCGCGCCGGGTACGTGTTGGGCATCTGCCCGACCTTCATCATGACTGGCGGCATCGACATTGCCGCGCTCTTTCAACTGTGCGGATCGGCGGCCGGGCTCGAGCTTGACTCTTCATCGGTCGACGGGATGTTTTGAGCCTTGCGTTCCACGGACGTTCTCCCGCCGGGGTGCGAATCCCGGTGCGAAGCAACTGTAGACGTTTCGGCGAGGGTCAGGCCCGTGGGTCGACATGCCAGGGCCGCTCGAAACCCGGTTTTCTCGCCGTACAGGGAGGCGTTCGGTCGCGCGATGCCAAGGGTGGCGGTCTTCGTCGGCGCTGGCGCTTCACACTCCTGGATATGGTTCGCCGACCTTCTCGAGCGGCTGGGCATCTACGACGTCGAGTTCATCGACGAGCACTCAGTATTGAGCGCCGGCCTGGACCGCATGGATTTTCTGCTCGTTGGTGGTGGCGATACGTATGCCATGGCCGAGGCGCTCGGTGAGAGAGGAGCCCTGGCGCTGGAGCGTTTCGTCACTGACGAGGGTTTCTATTTCGGGTCATGCGCGGGCGCATACCTTGTGCTGTCGGGCGTTGATCTCCCACCGTTCACTGCTTTCAACCTCGTAGATGGAAACATGATCAACGTCATGCCCGACCCGCCGCCACCCCGCTGCCTCGAACACAAGTATCTTGCTCCCTATGGAGAGGAGTGGGTGTTTCACCCCGTCTACGGGGAGGTTGAAATCGCGGCTACCCGCGCGAGCCTGGAGTTTCCATGCTTCGAGGATGGTTGCCTGCGCACCACGCTCTTCGGGGGGCCGGTCCTCGAGGCCGCCCGCGCTGAAGAGGTCATCGCGGTCTATTCCGGGCTCAGTGACAGGGCCGCGTACATGTGGGAGCGCGATGAGGCGGCCCGCCTGCTCACGGGGCGGCCCGCGGTGATACGAGCTGAGCTCGGCAGGGGCACCGCCATCGCGAGTGGACCACACCTCGAGCATCCCCTCTATCCCCACGCTAACGCCCTCGTCGCCGAGTTGATGTGGAGGCACTGGTCCCGCTATCTCGACACCTATCGCTCTCCCTCGAGGGGGGAGGGTCAGGGTGGGGGTGGCGTAAAGGCCACTGCGGATCCGGGCCCGAGAGACCCTGCTCAACAACGCGAGGTGCGCGAGCTCCTGTACGAGATAAAGAGGCAGGTTTCCAATGCGCGCATAGTCGGCTTCGGCCTCGAGAAGCTCCCGGTGACGTGGAAGATCGGAGTCAAGGTCTGGGAGCCCGAAAAGATCCGGATGTTCCTGGAGTGCGCATGGAAAAGGCTCGATACTCTCAACGCTGATGCCGAGAGACTGGACCCCGAAGATCTCGCGCAGCTTGCTGAGGGTTACTCCGGGGTGACCCTGATGGCAAGAAACCTTAAAATGGAAGTTGAATCCGGTAAGGACTCACGGGCAACGGCCGAGTCGCTGCTCACATCGCTAAAGGAGCTCACCGCGAGATGTCTCTCGCTCTATTTCCGAACGAGACTCGGCGGGTACTACCGTGCTTAGATTGCTAAGAGATATGAAAGGATTACTCGATTTATCTCGGGAGCTGGACGGGGGGGTCGTGACGTGGTCGGCGAGCGACTCTAAACAGGGCAAGAGGGCAAAAACAAAACGGAGATGATATGGCTGGAAGGGGAGGCGTATACATCTGCCACTGCGGCACCAACATCGCAGGTGTGGTCGATTGCGCGGCGGTGGCCGAGTGCGCGCGAGATATTCCTGGCGTGGCGGTCGCGCGGGATTACACGTACATGTGTTCGGACCCGGGACAGGCGCTCATCATGAAAGACATCGAAGAGCTGCGTCTCGAGCGCGTCGTCGTAGCCGCGTGTTCACCGAGGCTGCACGAGCATACTTTCAGGGCGGCGCTGGAGGAGGCGGGGCTCAACCCTTACATGCTCGAGATCTCGAACATCCGCGAGCATTGTTCCTGGGTCCACGAGGATGCCGACAGGGCAACGGCCAAGGCGCAGGCTCTAGTGAGCGGCGCGGTCCACAAGGTCTGCTTCAACAGGGAGCTCTATAGCAGGGAATTTCCGGTCACCCAGGCCGTGATGGTAATCGGGGCGGGTATCGCCGGCATACAGGCGGCGCTCAACCTCGCGTCAGCAGGCAAAAAGGTATACCTGGTCGAGAGGAACCCGAGCATCGGCGGGCACATGGCGCAGCTCGACAAGACTTTCCCGACGCTCGACTGCTCGGCTTGCATCCTCACGCCTAAGATGGTGGACGTGGCGAGGTCCCCCAACATCGAGGTTCTGACCACCAGCGAGGTGGTCGGTCTGGAAGGTTTCATCGGCAACTTCAAGGCGACCGTGCGGACCGGCCCGAGGTGCGTCGACATAGCCGGTTGTACCGGGTGTGGCGATTGCGCCGAAGCGTGCGTCCTGTCCGGACGCATACCCGACGAGTTTGATGCCGGGCTCTCGAAGAGGAGCGCCATCCACATACCCTTCCCGCAGGCTGTCCCGCTGGTCGCGGCGGTGGATACGAGCCGCTGCCTGTTTCACACGAAGGGCAAGTGCAAGTCCCCCTGTCTCGACGCCTGTACGGTCAACGCGATAGACCTCGAGGCGCAGGCAGAGGAGCGCGAGCTCGAGGTGGGCGCGATAGTGGTCGCGACCGGCTTCGACGTCTTCGACGCGGGGCTGATGCCTCAGTTCGGGTACAGGCGCTACGATGAGGTCCTCGACGCGCTTCAGTTCGAGAGGATGCTTTCGGCTTCCGGGCCGACCGGTGGAAAGATCGTCCTGCCCGACGGCACCGAGCCGCGGTCGATCGCTTTTCTGCACTGCATAGGCTCGCGCGACGAGAACGCCAACGAGTACTGCTCCAGGGTCTGCTGCATGTACTCCATGAAGCAGGCCCACCTTGCGCGCGACAAGACCGGGGCGAAGGTGTACGAGTTTTACATCGACGTGAACGCGTTCGGCAAAGGCTACCAGGAGTTTTACAGGCGGGTGCGCGACGAGGGCATCTTTTTCGTCCGCGGCAAGTGCGCCGACGTCGCGAAGCTCGACGGCACGCTCAAGGTATTCGCCGAGGACACGCTGCTCGGCAGGCAGGTTGAGCTTCCGGTCGATATGGTGGTCCTGGCGGCCGGTCTCGTCCCGGCGAGCGGCTCCGAGGAGCTCGCCCGCGTGCTGGGCGCACAGATCGGTCCCGAGGGTTTCTTCACCGAAGCTCATCCCAAGCTGCGCCCGGTGGAGTCGCTGACCGACGGGATATTCCTCGCGGGTTGCTGCCAGGGGCCCAAAGACATCCCCGATACGGTCGCTCAAGCCGGCGCCGCGGCGTCGGAGGCGCTCGGACTGCTCGACCGGGGCACGGTACAGGTCGAGGCGGGTATCAGCGTCGTGGATGAGGCCCTTTGCAGGGG
>DATCGY010000139.1:0-7915 GCA_036508635.1 Candidatus Anoxymicrobiaceae bacterium | reverse complement strand
TGTTTACTGCTACGGCTATCTCGAGCAGAGGACAACAGTAAACAATAAAAGACCTGACCCCGCCTCCGCCATCTCCCGATTGCCTATCAGTTCTGCTGGTAGAATGTGTGAAAGTTCAACAAGTCACGGGGAGTGATAATGGAGCGCGAATGGATTGATATTTCAGTACCGATAAGAAGCGGCATGGTCGGTTGGCCGGGAGATACGCCGGTGGAGGTCTCGCGGCGGTTGAGCCTCGAGAATGGCGATGATTACAACATCTCCTCGGTGACGATGAGTTCCCACACGGGTACGCATATGGACGCGCCGATGCATTTCGTCAAGGGTGGGGCGGGATTGGAGACGCTGCCGTTCGAGGCGACTGTCGGACGAGCCAGGGTTGTCGAGATATCAAACCCGGGTTCCATTGGGCCTGAGGAGCTCGGGCCTCTCGGGATAGAGACCGGCGAAAAGATACTGCTCAAGACCGCCAACAGCTCCAAGCAGTGGCCCGGGATGCCGTTCTTCGAAGACTTCGTGTGTCTGTCGACCGAAGGCGCACGGTTCCTCGTGGAGCGTCGCATCGACTGTGTCGGCATAGATTACCTGTCGGTGGCGGGGATGGACGAGGCAACGGAAACACATCGTACACTTCTCGAGGCCGGCATCTGGATAATAGAAGGATTGTTCCTGGCTGGGATCGAGCCGGGCGATTATGAGCTTGCATGCCTTCCGCTGCCCCTTGCCGACGCTGACGGAGCGCCCGCCCGCGCCATCATCCGCCCTCTGTGAGATACCGGGATTCCCCTCCCCATCCAGGGGAGGAGAAAGATATCCCTGGTTGTCGCAGGCCCGTTGTACAATTGTCCCGTTCGACTCACCGTAGCTCGATCTAGAAAGGAATGCCCTGTTGGCAAGCGTTGCGAACCGTCTCACCACTTCGCTGATCGATCTGTGCGCGACGCGCATGCTCGATGAGACGTGGCTGATCGCCCCTTCACGGCGGGTCGGTATCCAGTGGCTAGATGCGGTGGCCATGAGCGGGCGGCCTGTGGTCAATTTCCGGGTAAAGACCTTGAGAGGCCTCGCGCTCGAGATGGCGGCGCCGGGCATGGTGGCGCGTGGAGTTGGCCTTATGAGCAAATCGCGCTCCGAGACAGTCGCGAGCCGCGCGCTCGAGCGCTTGAGCAAACAGGATGGGGGCTACCTGGCGGGGCTGATGGTGAGCCCCGGATTGACCCGTACGCTCAGCGGCACCTTGAGCGACCTGCGAATGGCCGGCCTGGTCTCTGGCGATCTCGATCCCGGCGACTTCGAGGTCTCAACCAAAGGCCAAGAGGTTAAAGCACTGCTCGAGAAATACGAGCAAGAGATCGAATCTTCTTGCATGACCGATTACGCAGGCGCTTTCTTACTTGCGATAGACAGATTAAACGGCGAGAGTTCCGCGATAGACGCTTCGACTCTGGTCGTTCTCCCCGACGACCAGGTCTCGCGGCTTCGCAGCCTGGAGCGTGATTTCTGGGACGCGATTCCTGAGACCAACCGCCTCGTACTGGATACGGACAGACCCGCCCATAGGGGTCAGCGGTCTGACAACCTCTCGCTTTTGTCATGGGTCGACGCCCCCGCCGATGCGCCGGTCCCGGGCGGCCCCGACGGCACCGTCGAGATCTTCCGCGCGATCGGAGAGGTCAATGAGGTGCGCGAAGTCCTGCGCAGATGCATAGAACATCGCATTCCGTTCGACGATGTCGAGATAATCCACAGTGATGGTGCTACATACATCCCTCTTATCCACGAGCTGTGCTGCCGGTTGGCTCCAGGTAATACCGAGTCTATTCCCGTGACGTTCTATGAGGGCATCCCGGCGGTGTACGCGCGACCGGCTCGCGCTCTTCTTGGATGGCTCACATGGATCAGCGAAGATTTCTCTCAGTCAGTGCTGGTCGACATGGTTTCCGACGGCCTTCTTGCCGCTGAGGGGGCCGAGTCGCGTGGGTTGGGTTTCTCCCACCTCGGAGCAATGCTGCGTGCAGTGCGGATAGGGGGTGGGCGCGAGCGCTATCTCGACGCCCTCGACGCCGAGCTCGACGCGTTGCGCGCGCGCCACCGGCAGGTATCAATGCCACCGGACGACGACGAGGTCGAGACCCCCGAAGCCCGCGCGGAGCGCCTCGAGCGCCTGGACAGCCGCATGGATGGAATCGGAGAGCTAAGACTGTTGGTGGCCGGCCTCCTTGACGTTACACCTGTGTCCCCGGGTTCCGCGACAGATTATCTCGACGCCGCGATAGCATTTCTCGATAGTTTCGCCCGCGCTTCAGGCCTTTTCGATCAGTACAGCCTTATCAAGCTCAAGAATGATATTGCCGAGATGTCAGATTGCCTCGCGGGTGAGGCCGCCGAATGGTTCCTCCCTCTCGAGTGGCTCGCCGCCCTTCCGGGCGACGCACACGTAGAGGGCAAAGGTCCACGCCCGGGCTGTCTTTATGTGTCCAGCCTTAAGACCGGCGGCCACTCCGGACGAGGACACACGTTTCTGGTAGGGCTCGACGACGGCCGCTTTCCCGGTTCCGGGGCACAGGACCCGTTACTTCTCGATGGCGAGCGGGCGCGTCTCTCCGCCGAGTTGCCCACGGGTGCCGGCCGGCTCGGTGAGTCGATCGAAGATTTCGCGAGGTTGATGGCAAGGCTTCGAGGCTCGGTCACACTCGGGTACTGCTGCCGGGGGCTGGCCGACGACCGCGAGATGTTCCCGAGTCCTGCCGTGCTGTCAGCGTATCGCATCCTCGACAAGCGCGACGGTGACCACGCCGATCTCGCGAGGTGGGTTGGCAACCCCGTTTCATTCGCCCCGGTCTCAGCGGAGCACTGCATCGACGAAACCGAGTGGTGGCTGTCGCGGACATGCGGCGACGTTCACATCGACGGCATCGGTAAGGCCATCGCCATCTCTTTTCCAAACGTGGCTCGTGGCGCGGTGGCCCGCGCCGCCAGAGCAAGTGACCTGTTCACAGAATACGACGGTTACGTGCCGCAAGCCGGCACGGAATGCGACCCGACGATGCCGGACGGCCCGGTACTTTCGGCTTCGAGGCTCGAGACGCTCGCGCGTTGCCCGCTCGAGTATTTCTTCAAGTACGTGCTCAAGATAGAACCTCCAGAGGAATACGAGCTTGACCCCCTTGCCTGGCTGGATAACCGGCAGAGGGGCGAGCTGTTGCACTCCGCATTCAGACGGTTCATGTCCGGGCTTGCAGCTCGAGGTCTCAAGCCCGAGTTCCCGAGAGACGTCGAATCCATTAGCCTTGCGCTTGACGAGGAGGTCGCCCGCTGGCAATCAAAATACCCACCACCGGGAGCGCTTGTATTAGAGCGCGAAAGGCAGGAATTGCACGCTACGGCGCGCATCTTCCTCCAGGAGGAACACCACCATTGTGAAGAGTGCACACCCTCCTTCTTTGAGGTGTCCGTCGGCATGGAGCCCGAGGGTGAGGGCTGTGTGCTCGATTCCGCGGAGCCCGCAATAGTCACGCTTGGGGGCGAGCTGGCCGTGCGCGTGCGAGGCCGCATCGACCGCATCGACCTTCTCAACTCGGCAGAGGGCACGTGTTACGCCCTGTGGGATTACAAGACAGGCAGCTCATACGGTTACAAGCTGAGTGACCCTTTCCGGCAAGGCAGGCACATCCAGAACGCACTCTACCTCGAGCTCGTCGCCGCTCGACTGGCCGATGTCGACCCGGGGGCAACCGTAGCGAGCTTCGGTTACTTCTTCCCCGGATTCAAAGCTCACGGGGAACGCGTCGCATGGAGCGCCGAAGAGCTCGTCTCGGGTTCCTCGTACCTGGTCCGGCTCTGCCGCATGATAGCTCTTGGGTGCTTCCCGTTCACCGACAACACCAAGGACGACCTCAAATTCAGTGACTACCAAACGGCTTTTGGTGATGTTCAGAAGGCCGCGAGTGACATAAAGCGCAAGCTGGCAAATCCATCAAATGAGATATTGCGGCCGTTCCGGGAGTTAAGGGACCTCGAGAGTTCAGAGGCGGAGGAGGGATCATGACGGCAAAAGCGCTCCCCCCCGACCAGGACCAACGGGATCTCATAAGGAACGAGCTCGACAAGAACATGCTCGTCGAGGCCGCCGCCGGCACTGGCAAGACCGAGAGCATGGTCGGCCGGATGGTCGAGCTCCTCAGGACGGGCAACTGTGCCGACATCCGCAACCTGGTTGCCGTTACCTTCACCAGAAAAGCCGCAGCCGAGCTGCGCGCCCGCTTTCAGATCGCACTTGAACAGGCCACAGGGCAAGCTACCGGCGCCGACCGCGAGAGGCTCGACGCGGCTCTCGCGGCGATAGAGCAGTGCTTTATCGGCACGATCCACTCGTTTTGCGCGAGGCTTCTTCGAGAGCGCCCGGTGGAGGCGGGTGTTGACGTCGCGTTCAGAGAGATCGACGACGACGAAGACATGGTCATCCGCCAGGAAGCCTGGTTCGACTACTGCTCACGTGTTATCGCGAGCGACCCCGAGGGAGTCCTGGCCGGGCTCGACCGCGTTGGGCTGGAGCTTGCCGATCTCCGGGAGGCGTTCAAGAAATACGCGCTATATCCTGATGTGGATACCTGGCCAGAGCCTCCCGACGGTGGAGCGCTGCCGGATCTCGAGCCGGTTATTGCCGCGCTCGGGCAATACGTCGAACACATGGAGGGGCTTGCCCCCGACCTGCCGCGTGACACCGGTAGCGACGGCCTTATCCCAAGGATCCGAAAGATTCCTCGCGCGGTATCTCATTTCGATGACCTGCGCGACCCTCGCCAGCTCATGCAGGTGCTCGAGTTCTTCGATTCCAAATCGGGCGAGACCCAGAAAGTCTGGGAGAGCGAAGGCAAATTCACGAAAGCCGACGGAAAGGTCGAGGGTCAGCGATGGAATGACTTCCGCGAAAACTACGTCAAGCCGATGCTCAATGCCTGGCGCGAATCCAGGTATGGTCCCGCCCTGCGCGTGCTGTCCGGCGCGAGGGACCTCTACGACAGGCGCAGGATGGAGCGTGGCGTGCTCAACTTCCAGGACCTCCTGATGCGCTCGGCGAGCCTTCTCCGCGAAAACCCGCATGTGCGGCGCTACTTCAGCGCGCGCTTCACGCACTTGCTTGTCGACGAGTTCCAGGATACCGACCCGATCCAGGCAGAGGTGATGTTGCTCATCACCTCGACTGACCCCTCGCAGACCGACTGGCGCAAGTGCTCACCTAAGCCTGGCTCCCTTTTCGTGGTGGGCGACCCCAAGCAGTCGATATACCGGTTCCGGCGCGCCGATATCGTCACCTATAACGAGGTCAAACACATAATCCTTCACCCTGCCGCGGGGATGCCTCCCGGCGTCCTTGTGAGGCTATCGACGAACTTCCGCACCGTCGAACCATTGATCGAATGGATCAACGGGGTTTTCGAGTCAAACGGCGCGGATGATGCCGACGAAGGCTCCATGGTAATGTTACGCTTTACCGGCGACGACAGGGAACAGTCTCCCGCATACGTGAGTCTCCAGCCGGGCCGTCAGGAAGGCTCCAGGGAAGGCTTCCGTGGCATCCATGCCCTTGTCGTCGGCGAAGCTGCCGGCGGAAAAGAAGAAGCAACTCTTTACGAGGCCGACAACATAGCTCGTTTTATCCGCGCGGCTATCGACGACGGCATGAAGATCCCCCGCACGGTCAAAGAGCTCGAGCGCGGCCGCACCCCCGAGGTCGACCCGTCGGATTTCATGATAATCACCTGGTATACGGCCAGCTTGAGTGTCTATGCGGCCAAGCTGCAAGAGTATGGGATACCGCAGCGTGTGACAGGCGGCACGGGGCTCAACGAGGTGGACGAGCTGAAGCTTCTCAGCACCTGCATCAACACGCTGTTCCGCTCCGATGACCCTGTCGCTCTCGTGGGCGCCCTGCGTAGCGAGGCGTTCGGTATCAGCGACGCGGCTCTCTACAGGTTCAAGCGGGCGGGTGGCAGGTTCGACTTCAGCAGACCCGTTCCAGTTTCGCTCCCCGAGGGTGACCACCGGGCATTCGAGGACAGCTTCGAGCAGCTCCGCAAATATCACCAGTGGTTTTCTGCGATGCCGGCTGTCTCCGCGCTGGAGAAGATGATTGCCGACCTCGGCCTCATGGTCATGGCGAGTGCGCGGCCCGGCGGCGACGTCCAGGCCGGCAGCCTCGGCAAAGCAATCGAGCTTGTCCGCTCGGTCCAACACGGCGACTGGGCAAACCGGCACATCTCCGACTACCTTCAGCAGGTCATCGACAAAGAGCAGAAGCACGACGGCGTGTCGGCCCGTAGTGAAGAGCTGCCCGCCGTCCGCGTGATGAACCTCCACAAGGTGAAAGGCCTCGAAGCCCCTGTCGTGTTTCTGGCAAACGCGTACGGCGAGGGACGTCACGAAGTCGAGCTCTTCATCGACCGCTCGGCGGGTACTGTCAGTGGATACATGGCGGTGCGAGGAAAAAAACCTGAATTCGGCCCAGGTCCTCTTCTCGCTCACCCCGCACAGTGGGATGAGCTCGCCGAAAAAGAGGGCTCGTTCGTGAAAGCCGAGGACCTCCGGCTCCGATATGTGGCCGCTACTCGCGCGGGTTCCGCTATGGTCGTTACGCAACGGCCACTTCTAAAGCTCAACTCCAGGAACGCATGGCGACATTTCAATCCGCTGCTTTCCGACGACAGCGCGCTCGATGACCCGGGTCCACAAAAGTGCCCCGCTCGCGAGAGTTCGACCATCGACCCGGCCGAAGCCACGACTTCTCTTGCGAGGGTCGACGAAAGGCTCGCCTCGGCCGTCACCTCCACCTATGACGCAAGGCCGGCAAAGCAGTACGCACTGGGGGAAGCCCACGCCGAAGAGGCCGATCGACTCGCTGACCAGGCCGATTCCACGTCACCCGGGCTGGAACAGACGACAGGCGTTCGACCTGCCGGTGAATCGGGCATGGAGTGGGGCCAGGCGATCCACGAGTTGCTCGAACTCGCCATGCGTCAACCGGAGGTCGATATCGTCGGGTGGGCCAGGACGATCCTTGTCGAGAACGAGCTCGACCCCGGTCACGCCGAAGCCGCAGCCGAGGACGTGAGCTCGGTCATGAGCTCGGAGATCTGGCGGCGCTCGCTCGCTTCGCCAAGGACACTAACCGAGGTGCCGTTCGAGATCCTGCTCGACGACATCGAGCCGCCGACCCTGGTAAGGGGAGCCATTGACCTCATCTTCGCCGAGGAGGGCGGGTGGGTGCTCGTTGACTACAAGACCGACCGAATCACGTCCTCCATAACCGTCGAAGACCTGGCTCTGGCATACGCGCCGCAGGTGAGGCTATACAGCAAAGCATGGGAACGCGCGACGGGGGAAAGGGTAAACGAGGCAGGTCTTTACTTTGTCAGGGTGGGGGTCTTCGTACCTGTCCAGCCAGACGTATGATTGCGGGCTCATCAACTGTTTCTAACCCTGGGTCCTCCCCATGCCCGAACCATTCAGGCTGCGGAAGTCACCTATCGTAAACTCGAAACAAGCGCCGTCGTCGTTCCGAGCCTTGATCTCACCGCCATAGACCTGCACCAGTTTCTCGACGATTGCAAGGCCGATCCCCGTGCCGGAGCCGTGTCCTCTGAAGAAAGGTTCGAACAACCTCCCAATCACTTCCTCTGGGATGCCACTACCGTTCTCCGAGACCCGAAACGAGTGCATGTCGGGGCGTTCAGACTTGAGCCGAGATACCTTGATCCGGGGCTCCGGGGCGTCGTTGTGCAGGATGGCGTTGCCGAGGAGGTTCACAAATATCTGGTAGATCTGGGTATCGCTAGCGACGATCGTGCCGAGGTCACTGTCTACCTCTACCGATACGTTTTTCGCCTTGATCTCCGGGCCGAGCACGTCGAGAACT